>CAVELT010000097.1:0-7574 GCA_963616545.1 Dysosmobacter segnis
CCTCCTCCTGGGTCAGTCCGTACTCATCAATGAGACTCTGGTAGGCTCTGGCCTCCTCTACCGCATTGAGGTCTGCTCTCTGAATGTTCTCAATGATCGCAATCTCCCGGGAGGTCTTCTCATCCAGCTCCCGCACGATGGCCGGCACCTCCGTGAGGCCCGCCCGCTTGGCAGCCCGCCATCTTCTTTCGCCGGCGATGATCTCATACAAGGGTCCCTGCTTTTTCAGGAGCAGCGGCTGCAGGATGCCGTACTCCCGAATGGATGCGGCCAGCTCATCGAGTTCTTCCTCGTCAAAGTGTCGGCGGGGCTGGTTCAGATTGGGCTGGATCAGCTGGATATCGATCATCAATGCCCCCTTCTCCTCTGCTTCTGCCGGCGTCGTTTTTTCCGGTACCGACTTTTTCCGTACCGGCTCCGTCTTTACTGCCGGCGCTTCTTTCGTCTGCTCCGATGCCGCACTCTCATCAACGGGAAGCGCATCCTCCTCATCATCTATGTCGTCTACGATCCGGTATCTGCTCTCCACAGTCTTGCTGACACTGCTTCCGAATATACTGTCCAGTCCCTTTCCCAGGCCTCTCTTTGTCATAATGCTTCACTTCCTCCGTTCATTACCTCACAGGCCAGCCGGCGATAGCTGTCGGCGCCTGTGGAGCTTGATTCATATACTGTAATGGGCATGCCATGGCTGGGTGCCTCCGCCAGCCGCACATTTCGCGGAATCAGCGTTTCAAAGATATGATCCCGGAAATTCTGCTTCACCGTGTCCACCACCTGCTGGGACAGACGATTCCGACTGTCATACATAGTGAAGACGATGCCCTCGAGACTCAAATCGGGATTCAACCCGCTTTGTACCGCCTGAATGCTCTGCAGCACCTGACTCAGTCCCTCCAGTGCGTAATATTCACACTGTACCGGGATGATAACCGAATCCGCTGCTGTCAGGGCATTCACCGTGATCACACCGAGACTCGGCGGACAGTCAATCAGGATGTAGTGATAGTGCGCCTTCACGCGGTTCAGAAGCTTCTTCAGTACCAGATTTTTACCCTCCAGATCGGCAAATTCCGCCTCAGTGGCTGCCAGATTCATATCGGAAGGAATCAGGTCCAGATTGTCCATGACGCCCATCAGGATGGTATCATCCAGTCGACACTCCCCCACCATCGCTTCATAGATGGTATGTACTATCTGATCCTCCTCTATGCCGAAGCCGCTGGTGGCATTGCCCTGAGGATCAAAATCCAGCAGCAGCACCTTTTGCCTGGCCTCCGCCAATGTGGCAGCCAGATTGATGGCGGTTGTGGTTTTCCCGACACCGCCCTTCTGATTTGTGATTGCTATAACCTTTCCCATTTGTATCACTCCCCCAATCCTAATGAGTGGGCTTTGCTATCGCAAAACCCTTGATGCGCTCGCCGCTAAGGCATCACAGGGAACCCTGTCCCTCACGGGACATCCCTATGATAACGTTTCACGTGAAACATCATCTTTACGTTTCTCCGGAAGCTGTGCCAGGATCACCGCTGCAAACATGATGCAGCAGCCCAGCAGCTCCCGTCCCGACAGCACCTGGTGCAGCAGAAGCCAGCCTGCCAGCGCAGAGAATACCGACTCCATGCTCATCAGGAGAGATGCTACTGTGGGATCCGTCATTCTCTGTCCCACCACCTGCAGGGTATAGCCGATGGCACTGGAGCAGATGCCTGCATAAAGAATCGGTATTGCCGCCTCCATAAGACTGCTTACCGTGGGTTTTTCAAAGAAAAGCATTCCTACAAATCCCACCAGTGCAGCGAAAAAGAATTGCTGATTGGCCAGCACCACTGGATTCATCCGCACCGAGAAATGGTCTACACTCATGATCTGGAAGGAAAAAATCAGTGCACAAAGAATCACCATCAGATCTCCTTTTTCAATTCGAAAAGAAGCGCCCGGCTGCATGGACAGGAGATACAGACCGATGATGCTGCACACAGCACTGATCCAGATTCTTCCGCTGGTTTTCTTTCCCAGGAAAATGCCCAGGATAGGCACCATAATGATATACAGTGCTGTGATGAAGCCGGCCTTTCCCACGCTTGTGGTCAGTATTCCCAGCTGCTGCGCAATGCTGGCCAGTCCCAGAAGAATACCGCAGCACATACCGCCAAAGACCTGGGGCTTTTTCTTCTCTTTTCCTGTCCCCGGATCCGAATCCCGATAAATCCTCTGACTGAATCGGGTCACCGGAATCAGCACAATACCGCCGATGATAAAACGCGAAAACACGAAGGTCCAGGGTCCTACCGAATCCATGGCCACACTCTGCGCCACAAAAGCGAAGCCCCACACCACCGCTGTAATGAGTAAAAGAAGGTTGCCAAGCATTTTATTTGCGTTCTTCATACTTCTCTGTTCCTCTTCTCACATGATCAATAAATAACGGGATATCTCCTGTCCCCTTCAGTGCAATGGTGCCTTAGCCGGTGTGCCGGCCTTTCGCGGATACTTTCCCGGGGTCTCCAGGCACTTTCGAATCACCACAATACTGCGTTCAATATCACTTTCCGGCAGCTGAAAATGAGCCACGTTTTCGATCCTTCCGCCCAGAATTCCAATGGCCTTTTCCGCGTCCTGCAGCTCCTCGTTCACATTTCCCGCCTTCATGGCCAGGAAATAGCCTCCCTTTTTCACAAAGGGAAGATCATACTCCGAAAGCACCGACATATTGGCTACCGCACGGGATACCGCAAAGTCGAACTGTCCGCGCAAAGTCTTGTCTCTGCCCAGATCCTCTGCACGTCCATGCAGGGTACGGATATCCTGCAGTCCCAGCTCGGTGATCACCTCATCCAGGAAGTGCAGCCGCTTCATCAGTGAATCGCTGAGCGTCACAGCCAGATTCGGAAAAGCAATCTTCAATACAAGCCCCGGAAAACCGGCACCTGTGCCGATATCGATCAGCGTCTTTCCCGCTGTCTCTGCAAGAACTGCCTTCTTGTCCGCCGTACATGCCTTGATGATGCTCAGGCTGTCCGTAAAATGTTTGGTAACCACCTCTGACTCCTCTGTGATGGCCGTCAGATTCATCACCTTATTTTTCTCAATCAGCAGCTCATAGTAACGGAAGAGCTGCTCTGTCTGCTGTCTGCTGAGCGCAAAAGGCAGGGCTGCCGTTTCTCTCAACAGCTGTTTTTCAAAGCTTTCTGTCATAATTTTCCTCATATTCCTGTTTGTAATAAAAAATAGAGTATCGATGTTTCACGTGAAACATCGATACCCTATTCTACACAGTATTCCCGAAAATGAAAAGTGCTTTATGCTCTGTGCTGCTCCAGATAGACCAGAAGCACACTGATATCCGCCGGGCTGACACCGCTGATCCGTCCGGCCATGCCGATGTTGTCCGGTCGAATACGACTCAGCTTCTGTCGAGCCTCCAGCCGCAGATTCTTCACATCGTCATAATTCAGATTGGCCGGAAGCCGCTTTCCCTCCATTTTTTTGAAGGAAGAGACCTGCTGCAGCTGACGCTGAATGTATCCCTCATACTTGATTTCTATGCCCACCTCCTCGCGCACTGCATAAGGAAGATGGGGCCGCTCAGGATCCAGCGGCGCCAGTGTTTCATAATCCAGCTCCGGTCTGCGGCAAAGCTCCGCCAGAGAAGCGCCGGACTGCAGGGGTGACGACCCATGCGCCGCCAGAAAGGCATTCGTTTCCTCTCCGGCACCCACAAAGCAGTTCCGGAGTCTTTCCGTCTCCTCCCGAATCATTCTCTGCTTTTCTTCGCATGCCTGCCATTCCGCATCGGATACCAGCCCCACACGATGGCCGATTTCACGAAGTCGAAGGTCTGCGTTGTCCTGCCGCAGCAGCAGACGATACTCGGCCCGGCTGGTCATCATGCGATAGGGCTCAAAGCTCTCCTTGGTCACCAGATCATCAATCAGCACCCCGATATAGGCCTGGGAACGATCCAGCACCACCGGCTCCCTGCCCAGACACTTCATGGCCGCATTGATGCCTGCCATCAGGCCCTGGACAGCCGCCTCCTCATATCCGCTGGAGCCGTTGAACTGTCCGCCGGAAAACAGACCCTCAATATTCTTGAATTCCAGACTGCTGCGGAGCTGTGTGGAATCGATGCAGTCATACTCTATGGCATAGGCATTTCTGACGATTCTCACGTTCTCAAAGCCCTTCATGCTGCGGTACATCTCGTACTGCACATCCTCCGGCAGAGAGGAAGACATGCCGGAAAGATACATTTCATTTGTATAATTTCCCTCCGGCTCCACAAAGATCTGATGCCGGTTCTTGTCCGGAAACTTCATGACCTTGTCCTCGATGGAAGGGCAATAGCGGGGACCGGTACCCTTGATGCTGCCGTTGTACATGGGAGACCGGTCTATGTTTTCCCGGATGATCTCATGCGTCTTCTCATTCGTATATACCAGATAGCAATCCACCTGCTCCTTCTGTACGTCCTCAAATTTTGTAGAAAAGGAGAAGGGAATGACCGGTACATCTCCCTTCTGCACCTCCATCTGCGAAAAGTCCAGCGATCTTCTGTCTACCCGGGCCGGTGTTCCGGTCTTGAAGCGCAGCATCCGAATGCCCTGGGCCAGCAGGGAATCCGTCAGCTGTGTGGCCCGCCGCAATCCGTTGGGACCTGTATATTCCGAAACATCGCCGAAGATGCAGCGGGAATTCAGATACACACCGGTGCAGAGAATCACTGCCCGGGCATGATATACCGCCCCGGATGCGGTACGCACGCCGGTGATTTTTTTTCTTCCCTCCGACAACTCCTCCGTCAGAATCTCAGCTACCTCCGCCTGGCGAATATGCAGATTCTCCTGATTCTCGAGCGTGATGCGCATCTCTCTGGTATAGGCCTGCTTGTCTGCCTGGGCCCGGAGAGAATGTACCGCCGGTCCCTTGGACTTGTTCAGCATCCGGGACTGAATAAAGGTCTTGTCGATGTTCTTTCCCATCTCTCCGCCCAACGCATCCAGCTCCCGCACCAGGTGGCCCTTAGAGGTACCGCCGATATTGGGATTGCAGGGCATCAAGGCAATGCTGTCCACGCTGACCGTAAAGACCAGCGTATTCAGTCCCAGACGGGCACAGGCAAGGGCCGCCTCGCAGCCCGCATGACCGGCACCTACCACCACCACATCGTAGCTTTCTTCCACAAATTTAGCCATTTTCCTGTCTCTCCTTACTTTCCCATACAGAATTTACTGAATATTTCATTCACCAGATCCTCAGAAACCTCCTCCCCGAGGATATATCCAAGCTCCGTATAGGCCCGCATCAAATCTATGGTGAAGAAATCCTCCGGCAATCCCATTTCGATGGAACGAAGCACCTCCGTCAGTGCCTGCTCTGCATTTCGAAGAAGCGATACATGCCGGGCACTGGTGATGATCACCTCGGCATTCATGCGAATTTCCCTGTGCTCGAACATCCCCTGTACCAGCTCCGATAGAGCCTCCAGTCCTTCCTGCCTTTTCATGGAAACCGGCAGAACGGGCTGTCCGGTTCTCTCCTCCAGCTCCTGCTGTGTAAGCATTGCCGGAAGATCCGTCTTGTTGAGCAGCACGATGGCCTTCTTCCCCCGGATAAATTGCATGATTCTGACATCATCCTCGTCCATGGGTTCTGATGCATCCACCATATAAAGGATCAGATCGGCACCTTCCGCCGCCTGCATTGCCCTCTCCACGCCGATTTTCTCTACAATATCCTCGGTTTCCCGAATTCCGGCTGTATCCACCAGGAGAAGACTCACGCCGCGCAGCTGAATGTGCTCCTCCAGCGTATCTCTTGTGGTTCCCGCCACACTGGTGACGATGGCCCTTTCCTCGCCGATCAGCGCGTTTAGAAGTGAAGATTTGCCGGCATTGGGCTTGCCCAGGATCACGGTCCGCACGCCTTCCCGCAGGAGCCTTCCGTCCTCTGCCGTATCCAGTAATTTACGCACACCAGTTTGCACTTTCTTTACATCAGCCTGCAGCCGCTCCGTAAAGCCATCCAGGCTGATGTGCTCCGGATCGTCCAGTGCCGCCTCAATATAGGCATCATCCTCCAGCAGAATACTGCGGAAATGTCTTATTTTCTCAGAAACGGAGCCCTGCAGCTGGGCCATGGATGCCCGCAGTCCGTCCTCGCTTCTGGCGGATATCAGCTCAGATACCGCCTCCGCCTCCGCCAGATCGATTCTGCCGTTCAGGAAAGCCCGTTTGGTGAATTCTCCGGGCTCCGCCGGTCTCGCGCCGTTTTTCACACAGATCTCCAGTATTTTCCGCAGCATCAGAATACCGCCATGACAGTCAATTTCCACGGTATCCTCACCGGTATAGGAGCGCGGTCCGCGCATGGTCAGCACCAGCACCTCATCCACCACACGGTCTCCGTCACAGACAAAACCGTATTTCACCCGGTGACTTTCCTGAATGTTCAGCTTTTTTCCGCTCTTCGTGCGAACAAAGGAGGACACCAGCTCCACCGCATTGTCGCCGCTCAGTCTGATGATGCCAATGCCGGCTTCCACCGCTGCGGTGGCCAGTGCGCATATCGTATCTGCCATAATTCGATCTTTCCTTTCTTTCCGAAAAAGCCCGAATGGGATTCCCCATTCGAGCTCTTTCCCGACACCGGATCTCTCGGTGCTTTTCTTTATCTTTCGGATCTGTCTCTCTTCAGATAGATGATAATGTGACGGAAGGGCTCTTCTCCCTCCGACTTTGTGGTCACATAGCGGTCTCCCTGCAGGGCAGCATGGATGATGCGGCGCTCATAGGGATTCATCGGCTCCAGAGATACCGGCTTACGGTTTCTCTTCACCTTATAGGCGATATTTCTGGCCAGATTTCGAAGGGTCTGTTCTCTTCTCTTCCGGTAATCCTCCGTATCCAGCTTGATGCGGATGTATTCCTCCTTGTGTTCCCGATTGACCACCAGAGAGGTAAGGTACTGGAGAGAATCCAGTGTCTGTCCCCGCTTTCCGATGAGAAGTCCCATATCCGGTCCCGTCAGATTGATCTGCAGCTCATTGCTGGCATGATCAAAGGCAGATTCCGTGTTGACTTCCATACCCATGCCGCTCAGCACGGAGGAAATGAAGGACATGGCCTTCTCTGTGGCCGCTTCGGCCTCCTCCGGAGAAACCGGCTTGATTTCATGCTTCTTCTCCGGCTGCGCAGCTTCCTCGTTGCCGCGGCTGTGTCTTCTGTTCTCCCGCTCGAAGCGATCATTTCTCTTTCTCGGCGCGCGGTTCTCGTCTCTTCTTCCCCGGAAGCTCTTTTTTTCCTCCCTGGGAGCCGTCTGCTCCGCTTCGGTCTTCTCTGCTGTCTGTACCGCCTCTTCTGTGCCTTCCTGCGGCTCTGCGGGCTTTTCTGCCGCGGCTGTGACTTCCTCAGCTGCCGCAGGCGCTTCTGCACGTATCGGCTGTACCTCTGCAGCCTTCTCCGCCGGCTTCTCGGTCTCTTCCTTCACGAAGGCCTCCAGGATCCAGGGCTTCGCACCGATGCCGAAAAGACCGTTTGAGCCCTGCACCAGGACGTTGTAGCCCAGTC
>CAVELT010000097.1:7735-13091 GCA_963616545.1 Dysosmobacter segnis
GCCTTGCTTGCCAGCGAACCCGGCTTTGCATTCTTATTGTAATACTCCGTGGATTCCTTCGTCTTGGCACTCTGCCGTGCGATGACCTCCATCCGGTTCTGCTCGGAACGATCCGCCTGGGACTGCATGTTCTGAATGCGCTTTTCCACGGATTTCTCATCAATGGGAGGAAGTCCCTTCTTCTCTCTCTTGGCGTTTGCCTTTTCCATAGCCTCCTTCAGGATCTCCTCATTGGACTTCTTGCTGAAGATGGCATTCAGGATCAGCTGCTGCAGAAGCATAAACACAGAAGAAGCGATCCAGTACAGGCCGATACCGGCTGCGAACTGATAGCAGAACCATACCGACATGAGCGGCATCATAATGTTCATGCTCTTCATCATCTGTGCCGACTGATCATTGCCGTCCGCCATGGGTGCCTGCTGCTTCTGCATGATGACAGTGGAAGCATACTGGGCAATACCTGCCAGGATCGGAATCAGCCAATAGCGGTTCGGCACCAGACCGTAAGCAGAGGGTGCTGTGGACAGGTTCAGTCCCAGGAAGCTGTTGATCTCTGCAGACTTCGCTGCCGCAGCGGAAATCACATCACTCGCACCGGAGAAGCTGCTTCCCAGATCTGCCCACTGGGTGGGATTCAGCTTGTACAGGAAGTCAATAATGAAATTGGAAATTTGCTCTGCACCATACTTTGCGGTATCATCCAGTCCCAGATTGTGGAGCTGCTTCAGAGTAGTGGTCATGGCGTGGCTGGTACCGAAGTCTACCAGCTTCTGTGCCGCATCTGCGCCGCCGATGGCGGTCAGAACATTCTCATAAATGGCCTTTACAGAAGGAACATAGGCCGGGATATTCATGATGATACGGTACAGTGCGAAAATGATGGGCATCTGCAGAAGCAGAGGCAGACAGCCGGAGGTCATGGAAGTGCCGTACTTCTCGTACAGGGCCTTCATCTCCGCCTGCTGCGCCATCATGGACGCATTGTCCGTCTTATTCTCATACTTTTTCTGAATTGCCTTGATTTCCGGCTGCATCATCTGCATCATCCGTGAAGACTTCTGCTGCTTCAGGGAGGTTGGGAAAATGATGATTCTCGTAACCAGAGTGAAAAGGATGATGGCCAGACCGATGTTCGGAATGCCTACCTTATCCAGCAATACATAGATTGCATTCATCACCCAGCCCAGGATATTCACGATCAGATTCCAGATCGGTCCGAAGATGGGGATGTTCGACGTGTTCTTCGTCAGAATAACAAATGATAAGTAATTCAAGGTTAACCCTCCATATTAGGGAACAGGATCATATCCGCCTTTGGAGAATGGATTACATCGCAATATCCTCCATCCTGCCAACAATGTACCTTTTATACAGCCGTACTTTTTGATTGCCTCAAGGGCGTATTGAGAACATGTCGGTGTATACTTACAGCAGGAATGTCCCTTCAGAGGTGAAAGATACTTCTGATAAAATCGAATCAGCAAAATTTCGAGTCCTGCCATGTTTCTTCCTCACTCTGAATTTCACAATTTTGAAATGACTTTCTTCCTATTTATATAGTGGTTCTCAGTAAAGCTTTGAAAATCAGCTTTCCGTAGATTCCGGGACCTTCCGCTTCAATTCACTTTTTATATGATGCCTGCTGCACAGCTCGAGATAAGCCTTCTCAAGCTCTTGATAGGTTGCATAGGCCGCGCGCTTGCGGACTACAAGAATGATGTCTGACCCATTTACTGAAGCTTGCTTGTTTAATCTGAAGATTTCACGCAGCTTTCTCGCCATGGTATGGCGGACAACGGAGTTTCCGATCTTCTTTGAACAGGAAACGCCCAGACGATTGTATTCCAGTCCGTTCTCTGCCACATACATCACAAGAAAGGCATTGGCCAGTGATTTTCCCTGCTTGTAGACCCGCTGAAACTCACTGTTTTTTCTGACAGATGGAAATCGTTTCATGAAATATCTCCAAAGTTAAAGAAAGACCGCTTAAAAAAGCGGTCTTGAACTTTCGCAGTGTAAATTGTTCTACAGGCCCAGATTAAGCAGATAATGAAGCTCTGCCCTTTGCTCTTCTGGCAGCCAGTACCTTTCTTCCGCCTGCAGTAGCCATTCTGGCTCTGAAGCCGTGAACCTTTGCTCTCTGTCTGGTCTTCGGCTGAAAAGTCATCTTTCCCTTATGCATAGCTGACACCTCCCTTTCCTGATTTATGTTAACACGACATATTTTTGGGTAAACATCGATGGTTATTATATAGAAAAGCCCACCTCCCGTCAACCAAAATCTTATCCACTTTTTTATCCACTTATCCACAGTACAGATAGTTTTCCACAAATTGTTGACAAAATGTGGATAAGTGACTTTGTGCATACCCAAAACCTGCCTGTCTGTGCGGTTTTTTTCCCTGTTTTCTACATTTCATCCACACTTATCCACATATCAGCTTGAAAATCTATCCACAATAGAGTAAACTGAAGTCACTATAATGAACAAAAATGGGATAAATCTGTCTCATAACGGAGCAATCGATGACTAATTTCGAAACCATAAAAGAAAAATGGCTTGATATTCTCAATCTCATGAAGGAAGAGCATGACATCATGAAGGTTTCCTTCAGTACCTGGCTTATGCCTCTGCAGCCCTATGCCCTCCTGGGGGACGAGCTGATCGTCCTGGTACCGGAGGACGGCTATATCAAAATACTTCAGAAAAAATATCTTTTATTTCTGAAGGTTTCCATCGAAGAGGTAACCGGCATTCCCGTGGATATCCGCTTCATGGTGGAGGAGGAGGCCGAGAACCTGGTCAACCAGCGAAACGGCAGCAGCGCCGGAAAGATTGATTTTACCAAGGCCCTGCTCAATGCCAATCTGAACCCACGCTATACCTTCGATACCTTTGTGGTGGGTTCCTCCAACAATCTGGCCCACGCTGCCTCTCTGGCTGTGGCCGAATCTCCGGGCGAACTCTACAATCCGCTCTATATCTACGGCGGCGCCGGACTGGGCAAAACCCACCTGATGCATTCCATCGCCCACTTTATATTAAGAAATAACCCGGAAGCCAAGATCCGCTATGTGACCTCCGAGACCTTCATCAATGAGTTCGTGGATTCCATCCGCAACAAAAACAACCTTTCTCCCGCGGAATTCCGTCAGAAATACCGGGAGCTGGACGTGCTGCTCATCGATGATATCCAGTTCATCGTAGGCAAGGAGGGAACGCAGGAGGAATTTTTCCATACCTTCAACACCCTCTATGAAAACAAACGTCAGATCGTCATTGCTTCGGATAAACCGCCGAAGGACATCGACAATCTGGCGGATCGTCTGCGTTCCCGGTTCGAGGTCGGTCTCATTGTGGACATCCAGATGCCGGATTATGAAACCCGTATGGCCATTCTCCGAAAAAAAGAGGAGCTGGAGGGCTTCAATATTGACAACGAAGTCATCAAGTACATCGCCACCAACATTAAATCCAATGTCCGGGAGCTGGAGGGCGCACTGACCAAGATCGTTGCCATGTCCCGTCTGGAAAAAAAGACCATCACACTGGAGCTGGCGGAGGACCTGCTGCGGGATCACATTACCTCAGATGGGCCCAAGGAGGTGACGCCTCAGCTGATCATCACCACTGTGGCAGAGCACTACGGACTCACCAACATTGAACTGGCCTCCCAGAGGAAAAACAAGGAGATCAGCTTCCCCCGTCAGATTGCCATGTATCTCTGCCGGGAAATGACAGATGCCCCGCTGAAGACCGTAGGCGACCTGCTGGGCGGCCGTGACCATACCACAATTATGCATGGCCACGACAAGATATCCACAGAACTGCGCACAAATGAACAATTGAAATCCACAATTGAGGCGCTGAAGAAAAAAATATCACCATAATGACATAAGTTATCAACGCTCTGTCAAGAGTGACTGAACATACTTATTCGCGGTGTTTTTTTCAGTATTTATGCGGCCCTGCGGCACATTTTCACATTTCCACAAGGCCTATTACCACTACTAAGAAAACAATAAGAAATCAAAAAGAAAAAGGAGACGGGTTCATCCCATGAAACTGCTATTCAACAAAAATGATCTGATCCAGAGCATCAATATTGCAGCAAAGGCCGTTCCGGCCAAATCAACAACCGCTATTATGGAATGCATTTTGCTTGATGCTTCCAACGGCACCATCAAGCTGACGGCCAACGACAATGAGTTTGGTATCGAAACTGAGTGCAGCGGCACGATCCTCGAGCCGGGAAAGATTGCTTTGGATGCCAAACTATTTTCCGAAATCATCCGTCGTCTGCCCCAGGACAACAAAATCCAGGTTACAATCGAAACAAACGAATTCAATACCACAGTCATTACCTGTGAAAATTCTGTCTTTAAGATTCAGGGGAAGGCAGCCGATGAGTTCACGGCGCTTCCGAAAATCGACAGAACACATTCCGTTTCTCTTTCTCAGCTGACGCTGCGGACGCTCATCAGTCAGACTATTTTTTCCATTGCCTCTAATGATGGAAATATCAAGATGACGGGCGAGCTTTTTGAGGTAAATGACGACATTTTCACCATCACCTCTCTGGACGGCCACCGGGTTTCGATTCGGAAATGCAAGCTGAATGAGAGCTACGCACCCCAGAAGGCCATTGTTCCGGGAAAGGCGCTGAGTGAAATTTCGAAAATTCTCACCGGCGGCATTTATGATGAAGTTGTAATTTATTTTTCAACAAATCATATGCTGTTTGAGTTCAGCAACACGACAGTGGTAACCAGACTGATTGACGGCGAATATTTTCATGTTGCACAGATGGTTTCCGAGGACTATGAGACCAAGCTCACCGTGAACCGGAAGCAGCTGATGGAGAGCATTGAGCGTTCTACTATCTTTGTACGCGATAATGACAAGCAGCCTCTGGTGCTGAAAATTGAGGATAATGTTCTCGGTCTGAAGATCAATACGGATCTGGGCCGGATGGATGCGGAGGTCAAGATTGAGAAAACCGGAAATGATCTGATGATCGGCTTCAATCCGAAATTCCTGGTGGATGCCCTCCGGAATATTGAGGATGAAGAGATCAGCATCTACCTGTCGATACCCCGGTCCCCTATGTTTATCCGGGACGATGAAAGAAGCTACACCTATATGATTTTGCCGGTCAACTTCAATCCGGATTCGATATAACCGGGCGTTATAACGTTTTATGATCATCGAATCCATAGAGCTTCGGGATTATCGAAACTATGAGACGCTGCGTCTTAAATTGAGTCCCGGAACAAACATTTTTTTTGGCGACAATGCCCAGGGAAAAAGCAACCTTCTGGAGGCTATATTTATGGCATGCACCTCCAAGTC
>CAVELT010000098.1:0-12906 GCA_963616545.1 Dysosmobacter segnis
ATAGGATCGCAGTAATAGATGCTGGTCCGTATGATGCCATCTTTATTCGTTTCGTAAGTCCTCATCCATGAGTACTAAACAGCAAAAAACCTCCGCTTTTTGCGGAGGTTGAGATATAAAACGCACAATAAAAAGTTAAGATTTCTTATACTTGCTGGCACAGGACTCCTGTACCTCAGGAGACCATGGAAGAAGTTCTTCGAGGAAGGCAAGATTGCCGTCATTCATGTGCTTTGGTATTTCAGTGAGCAACAGCTCAAAGTATTTGTAGGTGTTGAGCTGATTTGCCTTGGCGGTTTCAGCAAGGCTGTACAGCATGGCACTTGCTTTGGCACCGTTAGAGGATGCCATAAGAACAAAGTTCTTTCTGCCTATAGTGAATGGCCTGATTGCCTGCTCAGCTCTGTTGTTGTCCATAGGGACAGCACCGTCATCGAGGAAAGTACGGAGGTATTTTTCCTGGTGAATGCTGTAGGCTAAGGCTCTGCCGATGGTGCTGTTATGAGTAACCTGAGAGTATTTGAATTTTACCCACTCGAAGTAGGCATCAACCTTTTCCTTGAGAACAAGCTGACGCTGCTTAGTGCGGTCTGCGACGGACAAATCATCCAGAGCATTGTCGAGATGCATGATTTCCGTAATCATCTGGTAGGCCTCATGCGCTATGGTGCCGTCCGTAACCTTATCCTTAATGGATTTGATGAATTCGGCATATGGCCTCCTTGCATGAACCCAGCAGCCTGCAACCGTAAGGTCCTCACGTTCATTTGCAAGGGAATGATAAACCTGATACCCGTCTGTCACTACGGTACCAGAGAAGCTCTTAAGGAACTCTCTTGGGTGGTCAGTTTTACGGGAAGGCTGCCAGTCATAGAGGACTATAGGCGGAGCTGAAGTATCGGGCTTATTGCAGTAGACCCACATGTAAGTCTTTTTGCCGTGCTGAATCTTCTCCCCGTTGATCTGCATGACCTTGACAGGTGTTTCATCGGCATGGATGACCTTATTGTCATAAATAAGCCTGTGCAGGCGGTCATAAACAAGGGAGAGATAGAGCTCAGTGCATTTGATAACCCAGTTGCCCATGGTATTTGATTCCAGTCTGACACCGTTGGTCTTATAACCGCTGGACTGGCGCTCAATGGGAATGCAGTTTACGAATTTTCCGTTGATGATAGCAGAAACCAGAGAAGGCGTTGCAATGCTGTTTCTTAAGAGGTCAACACTGCGCGGAGCTCTGACAATCTTGCCGGAATTATCTTTTGAAGCATATACATGGATCTGATGTTCATCAACGATAAATGTTTCAGGAATAATAGACAGACGCTGATAGGTTTCAACGGGAAGCTCCTTATAACCGTTAGGGAACAGCCTGTTAAGCTCATCCTCCGGAATCTCATGAGGAATTATACGTGTAGGAAGATCACTTAAATCCTCAGCACGCTTACCGACAGATTTCTTTCTGGAATGAGAGCCAACAGTGATTTCTTTAATCTCAGGCTCAGGAAGCTCAGGCTTAAATAAAAACTCAGCCTCATTAAAAACATCAAAGAGAGTAAGCTGGCCATCACATTGATTTGAAGCCTTTTCAGAGCTGCGGCCGAACTTACGCTGGTTCATGAGCTGGATCTGTTCGATAAGAAGCCTGATCTGACGATTATTTTCAGCAATCTGAACATTAGAGCTGTCAAGCTGGTCCTGCATAGAACGCAGCTGCTCCTGCAAAGAAGAAGCGATAGCAATCAAAGCATCCTTACTGAGAGTATTAAGTTGAGCGTCAGATAACATAGTCATGAGCTTTCTCCTTACTGGATAATTATACCAAAGCAGTGGAGAAAAGGCTAATTTAAAGGAATCAGAGCAACGTCAAAACGCCTATAGATGAGGATGCATTAAAGCAAGTATAAGAGATGATAGAAGTAAGATGAAATAAAAGAAAAGAAGTGCTCTGCACAGCTTTGACGGCATGCAGGAAGATGAATACAAGCCGTCTGAAGCTGTGCAAAGGACAGAAAAAGCGCCTAAAAACAAGGCGAAAAATTTCTATGTTTTGCACAAGAGAAAAGTTAAGCGGAATGCTCAGGGACTATGTCATGGATGACCGGATCTATGGCAAAGCCCTGCATCAGCCACTCAAACTGTTCATAGGAAAGCTCTCTTAAATCTCTGGAGCGTCTGGGCCAGGAAAAGCGGCCGGCTTCAACTCTCTTATATAGGAGCAGGAAGCCATCACCTTCCCAGAGCAAACCCTTAATCCTGGTAGCGGAACCACCGCAGAAGAGAAAGAGGGAGTTGGGAACAAAGAGAGACTTGTGATAGCGCTGCTCAATAATGGCGGCAAGAGAATCAATGCCGTATCTCAGATCAGTGTAGCCGCAGACAATGTAAACGGCACTGAAGTAACCGGGCCTTGCATCCTTAAGCATAGCGCACCGCCTTAATGAGCTTTGAGAGAAAGGCATCAGGTATAGAGGCATCAAGCTCAAGGGAGAAACCGTTGACAGTAAGACTCACTGATTCAGCAGAAGGCCGATTTGTACGATTTGCGAGATTTGTACAAACCGGAATATCGGAGAAGACATCGGCAGCTGGAGCTAAGCCTTGAGAGAAGGTTTCCGGGAACGGAAGAGGCACAATGTCAGGCATCATCTGATCAACGACAGCTTCCTTAAGCTGGTTCTTCCAGTAATTGAAGGCGTGATAGGAAAGGTGATTGTCAGAGCACCACTGCTTGGCAGTAAGACCGCTGCTTTTCTGATCGTCGAAATGCCGGCTCCATTCCTGAAGCCTGGCATTATGAAGTTTTGTTTTAGAATTCATGAGATAATCCTCCATAGGTATTGATTAGGCACGAAATGTACAAATCGTACAAAACGATAACTGATGGAAGTAATTATCACAGAAATGCATTATAATTGACAGGTACGCGCTATTGAGGGCTTACTTATAATACGCCGGAAGAACTGAAAGGAAAGCCGAATTTCTATATATCCGATGCGGACAGACTCTACTGGTGGGATGACTCGAACGAGGTAGAGATCACGGTGGAAACAGATGCATGGTTAAAGGAACTTGCTGCACAGCATAAGAAAATCACAGAAAGTAAAGAATTGGAAGGAAATTCTATTTCGAGATTGCAATCATTTATGAAAATGCTTGCTGAAATAAACGTGTATTACTGGCATATCCTTCCGTTTGAAAGCATGTTCTATGATTTTGTGGAACACATTTCACAGACGGAATACTGTGCGGCGATAGAGCTGATACGTCAGGTTGCAGATGCAGAAGAAAATCGGAAAGCAGGAAAGATAAGCAACTATGGCGGAATCGGTGACACCAAAAGCAAAAATGTGACCGGAAACAGTGGCCGAATTCGGGTGAAGCGCTTATACGCTGCTTTGGCAAACAAGCAGCTGCGCCAAAAGTACTTTGCTTTTTGACATGGAAAAATAACTATGGAGGGCAATGAAAAACATTATTAACACTGAGCTTATTTATTCAGAGAATGTAAGTCCTAAGTCTGTTATGTCAGACGACTTTAATAGGTCTGGGACTGATCTTGCGAGTTGCCTTAGAGACATTAAATACACAGATGACCATACAGCTGTCATTGCTGTAAAAATGAATCTTGACAATTTCGCGCCGATGATGCTTAAGCTTGATCCCATGAATCAGAAGCTTTATCTTACGGAAGCCACTGAGAATGGGACTCATCCCATCCACATAAAGCAGAGTGTCTTCTATACAGAAGGCGCATCTGACAACGAAACTTCAGAAGAAGCCTTTAAGGCAATGAAAGAGGCTTGCCGTCAGGATACGGTGGGGAGGTATATTTTATGCGCTAAGAATGAGGATACTCGATACAAGGATATTCCATACAAGTGGATCACTCTTAGTGGGATACTTACTAAGACATGGTATGCTTATTTTAACAAGGCACAAATACCGGAATCTGCAGAGGATTTATGCAGCCTCCTGAAGGTGATGGCGAAAGATAAGAAGGGTCAAAAACCGGCGTATATGGTGCTTAGAACAGATAATCACAGGCAGGCCAAGCTGATCAGCTTGTATAGTAAGAAGCCCAAGTGTAATCCAAAGGTAATGCCGATTTTAAAAGAATTGATGAGCTTTACCGAGGGTGAAAATGATTTTGTGGTTTTGCAGTACATGATTGATCAATCGCGTGCCGAGATTATTTTCGCATACAAGGAGAGAATGCTTACACAGAGATATATTGAACGTGACAAACGGTCTTGTATACCTGCATATAAACTCTATGTAAACTACGGATCAGGCGATAAAAGCTATCTCGAAACCGGAATTTGGTTTCAAACCATAGGGTCAAAAAGGACATACTATGAACCGATTACAGAAACACACCATCCTGTCTGCGATGATACAAGCTGGCATGAGATTATGCAGAATATGTCAGATTATATTGAAAAGGCAACAGAGGAAATGCATAATCGATATCAGGACGAGCAGATGATTCATACCGATCAGCTTGCTGATTATATCAAAAAGCATCTTGATAAGCTGACAAGCAAAACTGTTGACCGTCGGGCATTAAGCGCGGTAATCAAAAGCACAGACTTTATCAACAAGACTGAGGCAAGGATCTTGAATAAAGAGGGGAATGCAAAACAAATCGGTGAATATAGTGCTATCTATACTATGTTTGAGTGCCTTGAAGCGGCTTTGGACTGCTACAAAACAAAGCGGAAAAAGAATAAATCGGTTGATGATTTATACAAAAATGTCTTGGCAAGGATTTTTGCAAAATAACAAAAACATGCTGTCAACAATAGGATAAGGAGAAAAGGATATGCAGAGATTTGACTGGAATCGATTTGAATTTCGTGATATTCGAGCGGAGGAGGGCGAAGAGGCAGCACAGATAGAGAAGCTCTGCTTTCCGCCGAATGAAGCCTGCAGCGAAAAGGACATGATGGAAAGAGCAAGCAAAGCGGCGGATACCTTCCTGGTGGCGTATGACCGTGTAAACCATAGGATTGCCGGTTTTCTGAACGGGCTTCCCACGGATGAGGAAAGATTCCGGGATGCTTTCTTCACGGACATTTCCCTGCGAAAGCCGGAGGGGAAAAATATCATGCTGCTGGGCCTGGACGTGCGGCCGGAGTATCGGCACCGAGGGCTGGCTACCACGCTGATGGACTGCTATATGGATCGGGAAGCGGAAAAGGGACGGGAACAGCTGATACTGACCTGTCTGCCGCATCTGGTGGATTTTTATCGCGGACTCGGCTTCTGTGAACGGGGGATTTCGGCGTCTGTCTGGGGCGGTGAGCAGTGGATGGAAATGTCGGCGGCGCTGTAAAGCGGACATCGCCGTGACAGACAGATTGCGCAGGAACGGAGGAAGGCGCTTATGAAATTTATCCATTTATCCGATCTTCACCTCGGCAAACGGGTGAACGAATACTCTATGCTGGAGGATCAGGCGTACATACTCAAAAAAATACTTGAAATTGTGCTTGAGGAGAAGCCCGACGGGGTTCTGATCGCCGGTGATATCTATGACAAGCCGATTCCGCCGGCGGAGGCGGTGCAGCTGTTTGATGATTTTCTGGTGCAGCTGGCGAAGCTGAAGCAGCAGGCTTTCATCATCAGCGGCAATCATGATTCACCGGAGCGCATGGCCTTTGGCGGGCGGATCATGGATGCCGGGGGCATTCACATTTCCCCGGTGTACAATGGGGAGGTGCGGCCTTTTTTTATGACAGACGAGTACGGCACAGTGGATATTTATCTCCTGCCTTTCATTAAGCCGGTCCATGTACGCCGTTTTGCGGAGGAAGAGATCACGAGCTACACAGAGGCTGTGGAATATGCGATTTCGAAGATGCCGCTTCGCACAGATCACCGTAACCTGCTGGTGACGCATCAGTTTGTCACGGGAGCTGCCCGATCTGCATCGGAGGAGATTTCTGTGGGCGGTGCGGACAATGTGGATGCCAATGTCTTTGCTCCTTTTGATTATGTGGCCCTCGGACATATCCACTCCCCTCAGAACTGCGGCTCGGATACCATCCGCTACTGCGGAACCCCGCTGAAATATTCCTTCTCCGAAGCAAAGGACAGAAAATCGGTCACGGTAGTGGAGTTAAAAGAAAAGGGAAATGTATCCTATCGGACGATTGCGCTTCTGCCGAAGCATGATCTGGTGGAGCTGAAGGGAAGCTATGCAGAGCTGACGCTGAAATCTTTCTATGAAAATACGAGCTGGCAGGAGGATTACAGCCACATTACATTGACGGATGAGGAGGATATTCCGGACGCGGTGGGAAAGCTGCGAAGCATATATCACAGACTCATGAAGCTGGACTATGATAACCGGCGTACCCGTTCACAGGCGGAAATCGGCGGCGCTGACGGTGCGGAAACGAAGACACCGCTGGAGCTGTTTGCGGATTTTTATGCTCTGCAGAACAATCAGCCGATGAATCCGGAGCAGGAGACGTTCATGAGAAAACTGATTGAAAAAACCTGGGAGGAAGCACAATGAGACCGATCAAGCTCAGTATTTCTGCCTTTGGCCCTTATGCCGGAAAAACCGTGCTGGAACTGGATCAGCTGGGAACGAGGGGGCTTTATCTGGTGACTGGAGATACCGGTGCGGGGAAAACAACGATTTTTGACGCCATTACATACGCGCTGTACGGCGAGGCCAGCGGAGACAGTCGGGAGCCGTCCATGTTTCGCTCCAAATATGCAGATCCCGCTACACCGACAGAGGTGGAGCTGACATTCTCCTATGACGGAAAGCAATACACGGTGAAGCGCAATCCGGAGTATGCGCG
This sequence comes from Dysosmobacter segnis, assembly GCA_963616545.1. GTDB lineage: Bacteria > Bacillota > Clostridia > Lachnospirales > Lachnospiraceae > Oribacterium. Next base: position 6,822 of record CAVELT010000098.1, read on the forward strand.
GCCCAAAACCCGAGGTGACGGCTTCACCACCCAGAAGGCAGAGGCAACATTGACCTATCCGGACGGACGTGTTGTGACAAAGCAGAGGGAAGTGGACAGTGCTGTGAGAGACATTTTGGGCATTGACCGCAGTCAGTTTCTGCAGATTGCCATGATCGCCCAGGGGGATTTTTTGAAGCTTCTGCTGGCTTCCACGGAGGACCGGAAAAAGGTATTCCGGCAGATCTTTAAGACCCAGCGCTATCAGGCGCTGCAGGACAGGCTGAAGCAGGAAGCCGGTACATTGCAGAATCGCTGTGAATCCGTCCGGGGCAATATCCGGCAGTACATTGAGGGTGTTTTATGTGATGAAAATGACGTTCTGAGCATAGACGTAAAAAAAGCCCGGGAGGGTCTGCTTCCTGTGAGCGAGGCGGTGACACTGATTCGCGGTTTGCTGGAGAAGGATGGCGAGGCATTGACCGCGGTGCAGAGGGGCATTGGAGAAGCGGAGCGGGAGCTGGCGGAGATCAACAGGAACCTGGGAATCCTCGAGGCCAGGGAGAAAACAAAGCAGGCGCTGGACAAGGCCCGGCAGGGGATTGCAGAGGAAAGCGAAAAAAATCAGAAGCTGAAGACGGCATTTGAAGAAGCGTCAGCGAAGCTGCCGGAAAAAGAAAGGCTTTCTGAAGAAAAGGCCAAAATCGAGGCAGAGTATCCGCGTTATACGGCCCTTGCGGCGCTGGAACAGCAAATTCGAGAAACTGCAGCGGAGATTGAGGCCGGCAAAAAAAAGCTGGAAAGCGATCTGGAGAAAAATAGACAGTCGCAGGCAGAGCGCTCTTTGCTGCAAAAGGAATATGCGTCTCTGGAAAATGCCGGTGAAGGTCGGGAAAGGATGGAGCGGCAGCGAGACAGTGAAAACGACCGGCAGACAAAGCTGAAGGAGCTTGCTTCGAGCCTGAAGGATTTCCGGAAGCGCCAACATGTATTGAAAACGCGGCAGGCGGAGTATCTGCAGGCAGCAGAAGCAGCGAAGCAGGAAAATGAGGTGTATGAAGCCCGGAACCGTGCGTTTCTGGATGCCCAGGCGGGCATTATGGCGGAGACGCTGGAGGCCGGAAAGCCCTGTCCGGTATGCGGCTCCCTGACGCATCCGTCGCCGGCGCAGAAGCCGGAAAAGGCGCCGACAGAGGCACAGCTGAAACAGGCAAAAAGCAGTGCGGAAAAGGCGCGGAATGCGGCAGAGGAGAAAAGCGCTGCGTGTCGGGCAATGAGAGCACGGTGCGACGGGCAGGCAGAGGAAATACAAAAGCAGTTACAGGCGCTTGCAGTGACGCTTTCTCCGGAGGAAGCAGAAGCATGGCTTTCGACGGAGCAGGAGAAAGTCAGCGGCAGCCTGCAGGCATTGGAGGCCTCACTTTCCGGGCTGAATCAGCAGTTGAAGCGGAGAAAAGAACTGTCAGAGAAGCTGCCGGCGCTGGAAGCTTCATTAGAGGCACAGACAGAAAAGCTGCGCACGGACAACACGGCGCTGGAAGCAAAAAAGGCGGCTTTGAAGGAAAAAAAGACACAGCGGGAGAATGAGAAAAAGAGCCTTCGCTTTGCCGGAAAGGGAGAGGCGGAGAAAGCGGCGGCTGCGTTGGGAAAAAGCATTGCCGATCTGAATGCGTCATATGACGGTGCACAAAAGGCGTGGAATGCGTCCAATGAAAGAATGGCAGGCTTTGAAGCTTCCATAAATGAGCTTTCCGGACAGCTGCAGGCGAATTGTGCCCTGAACCGGGAAGAAGAAAGCGAAAAAAAGAAGCGGTTTACAGAGAAGAAGCAGCAGGACGATGCACTTTCAAAGGCCCTTCATGCCCGGATGGCAAACAACGAGAAAGCGCTGAACGGTATTCGTGACAAGGCAGAGGATCTGGACGGCCTTGAAAAACGCTATACCTGGCTGAAGACCCTGTCCAACACGGCCAACGGCAATCTTCCCGGCAAGGAAAAGGTGATGCTGGAAACCTATATTCAGATGACCTTTTTCGACCGCATCATCGCCCGGGCCAATACCCGTTTCATGGTGATGTCCGGAGGCCAGTATGAGCTGAAGCGCCGGAAGGCGGCAGAAAACAACCGGAGCCAGAGCGGCCTGGAGTTGGATGTGGTGGACCATTATAACGGAACCGAGAGAAGCGTGAAGACCCTGTCCGGCGGAGAATCCTTTAAGGCGTCCCTTTCTCTGGCCTTGGGGCTTTCGGATGAGATCCAGGCTTCTGCCGGCGGCGTGAAACTGGACACCATGTTTGTGGATGAGGGCTTCGGCTCTCTCGACGAGGAATCCCTGGATCAGGCCATGCGGGCGCTGTCGGGGCTTGCCGAAGGGAATCGTCTGGTAGGCATCATTTCTCATGTGGCAGAGCTGAAGGATCGAATTGACCGGCAGATCGTGGTCACGAAGGAGAAAAGCGGCGGCAGCCGGGCGCGGATTGTGTGCTGAGCTGTGCTTAAAAGACCGGAAAGAGCCCGATGCGCAGGCAAAGGGCATTGACTTTGCGGGTATGGAATTGTATAGTTTTGACGATCCTTGAAAATAGGGGACTCTATACATTGGGAGAATTTAGAATGAAATTGAAACATGCTTTTCTTGCAGTATTACTGACACTTTCCGTATTGTCCATGACGGCCTGCAAGCCGCGCTACCAGACGAGACTGGAGGATCCGACCCAGACCATTGCGGCCGATGCAGTGATCAATCTGGATTTTGACCAGCTCCACAACGATGTGATCGAAAACTATCAGGATGACGATATGTTTGCCTTTATCAAGGATCTGGACATCAGCGGCAGCAATGATCCGAAGGAAATCAACATTTCCCTGACGGTTGTGGAGGATACCTCGGATGCGGCACTGGAAATCTTCATGTCGGATCTTCTTAAGCAGATTTCAAATGCAGCGATGACGCAGGATTCCCGTTATACAGCGCCGAGCGCCGAAAGCTTCGGCTCCTTGTACGACAGCTATTCCGTGCACTACAGCATTGTTCGGGGAGAGGAAAACGTTGAGGATGCGACGGTTTCTGCCGGAGAGAGCTTCGCCTATTCCCCTGCCGTGGATATCAGCATGATCGGCTAAGGCGACGGAGGCATATATGAAGGTTGCAATTCTTGCGGGCGGCTTCGGTACCCGGATTTCCGAGGAGTCACATCTGAAGCCGAAGCCCATGATCGAGATCGGAGAGATGCCGATCCTCTGGCATATTATGAAGTACTATTCTTCCTATGGCTTCCGGGATTTCATCATTCTGGCGGGCTATAAGCAATATGTCATTAAGGAGTTTTTTGCCAATTATTTTCTGCACAATGCAGACATCACCTTTGACATGTCCAACAATCAGATGGAGGTGCATAACAATGCCTCTGAAAACTGGAAGGTGACAGTGGTGGACACAGGACTGAATACCATGACCGGCGGCCGTATCAAACGGATTCAGCGCTATATCGGGGATGAACCCTTTATGCTGACCTACGGTGACGGTGTGGCGGACGTGGACCTGGACGGCTTGCTGCATTTCCACAGGCAGCACGGCCGCATTGCGACACTGACTACAGTGAGTCTTGTGCAGCAGAAGGGCGTACTGGATGTGGCGCCGGACGGACAGGTGCGGGCCTTCCGGGAAAAGGATGAGTCTGAGGGCGCAATCATCAACGGCGGCTTCATGGTGCTGAATCCGCAGATCTTTGACTATCTGGAGAATGACACTACCGTATTGGAGCGGGATCCCATGCATCGTCTGGCAGCAGACGGCGAACTCATGAGCTTCTATCATCCCGGCTTCTGGCAGTGTATGGATACGCAGAGGGAGAAGAAGCTGCTGGAGGAGCTCTGGGCAAGCGGGAAGGCGCCCTGGAAGCGCTGGTAGGATAATGATGGCTGAGCTGGCTTTGCGGAAGCTCGCAGGAGCTTGCGGGGGCCGCGAAAGGACATATCGAGCAAGATGAATTTTCAGGAACTGAAACAATACTATGCCGGAAAGCGGGTGCTGGTGACCGGCCATACGGGCTTTAAGGGAAGCTGGCTTTCGCTGATGCTGAGGATGTTCGGAGCGGAAGTCTATGGCTATGCACTGGAGGCACCCACGGAGCCGAACCTGTTTTCTTTGCTGAAGCTTTCCGGCGACATGCGCTCGGAAATCGGTGACATTCGGGATTTTGCGCATCTGCAGCGCTTTTATCGGGAGGCGAAGCCGGAGCTTGTGCTGCATCTGGCTGCACAGCCGATTGTACGGGAGAGCTACGTGTATCCCCGGGAAACCTATGAGAGCAATGTCATGGGGACCGTGAATCTGTTGGAGTGTGTGCGGCAGGATTGCCTGGCCGGCGGCAGTGTACGCTCGGTACTGAACGTTACGACGGATAAGGTCTATGAGAATCAGGATCTTACGGATCATCCGTTTCGGGAGGATGAGAAGCTGGATGGCTTTGATCCCTATTCGAATTCCAAGTCCTGCTCTGAGCTGGTGACTCACAGCTATAAGAAATCCTTCTTTTCGGCAGCGGATGCACCGCGGATTTCCACAGCCCGGGCGGGAAATGTCATCGGCGGCGGAGATTTCGCGCCGGATCGGATCATCCCGGACTGCGTAAGGGATACCATGGCGGGGCATGCGATTCGGGTACGGAATCCCTACAGCACCCGACCTTACCAGCATGTGCTGGAGCCGCTGCTGGTCTATCTTGAGCTGGCGGCAAAGCAGGCAGGCTATGAGGAAACGGACGGAAAAACACTTTTCGAAAGAGGCTCCCGCTATGAGGATTATTATAATGTCGGGCCCGGACGAGCAGATGCCATCACTACCGGAGAGCTTTGTGACCTTTTTGTAAAGAACTGGGGTGCAGAGGCTTCCTGGCAGAGCCTGGCCGAGAAAAACGCGCCTCATGAGGCGGCCTTTCTGCAGCTGGACTGCGGGAAGCTTCGGCAGAAGCTGCCCTGGCAGCCGCGCTGGGGTGTGGCAGAGGCCGTGGCGGAAACCGTAAAGTGGTATCGGGCTTTCGCGGATCGGGCGGAGATGCGGGAGTATACAGAACGGCAGATCGGAGCCTTTCTGCAGTGAAATCAAGAAAATTCCCACAAGCCGGGCTTATGCTCGGCCCGTTTGATATGGGAGAGAAACAGGAGACAGAAGATGACAGAAAAGACAGAGGCGCAGGCACGGCAGGAAATCCTGGATTTGGTGGCAGCGTATGCAAGAGATTACAAGTGTACGGCGCAGCAGGCACCTTATCAGGAGGGCGAGCGGATTCCCTATGCTTCTCGGGTATATGACGAGAAGGAAATGGTGAATCTGGTGGATTCTGCACTGGAGTTCTGGCTGACCGCCGGGCGCTATACAGCAGAGTTTGAGAAGAAGTTCGGGGAATATCTGGGCGTAAGGTATGTGAGCCTTGTGAACTCCGGCTCCAGTGCCAACCTGCTGGCCTTTGCAACATTAACCTCACCGCTGCTCGGAGAACGGCGCATCCGGCGGGGCGATGAGATCATCACTGTGGCGGCAGGCTTCCCCACGACGGTGACGCCGGCCATTCAGTTCGGCGCCGTGCCGGTTTTCCTGGATGTGACACTGCCTGGCTACGGCATCGATGTGACGAAGCTGGAGGAGGCACTGTCCCCCAGAACCAAGGCGGTCATGATTGCGCATACGCTGGGCAATCCCTTTAACCTGCAGGCGGTGAAGGCGTTCTGTGACAGGCATTCCCTCTGGCTGGTGGAGGACAACTGCGATGCGCTGGGCAGCACCTATACCATCGACGGAGAGACCCGCTTTACCGGCGCCATCGGCGACATCGGTACCAGCTCCTTCTATCCGCCCCACCATATGACCATGGGCGAGGGCGGCGCGACCTATACCAACAATCCGCAGCTCCATCGGATCATGCGCTCCTTCCGGGACTGGGGACGGGACTGCTGGTGTGCCCCGGGACGGGACGATACCTGCGGACACCGCTTCGACGGACAGTACGGTGAGCTGCCGAAGGGCTATGACCATAAGTATGTCTATTCGCACTTCGGCTACAATCTGAAGGCCACGGATATGCAGGCGGCTGTGGGTGTGGCGCAG
>CAVELT010000099.1:0-2138 GCA_963616545.1 Dysosmobacter segnis
TTCATGACATCATAAATCTGTACCAGCTCATCCTCCCGGATGATATAGGGCATCATGGTGTACATACAGTTCAGGAACGGACGGCTGAAGACACCGTGCGCATAGGCAAACTGCCGGAAGCCCTCCAGGGTGGCCGGATCGTAAACCTCCACGCAGGTGCAGCCGCCCATGATGCGGATTTCCCGGATTCTGGGATCGGTAAAACCGTCCATCTCCCGGTGGGAGATTTCCGTGATCCGGTGAATTTTGCGCATATAATCTTCTCGCTCGAAAATTTCAATGCCCTTTAGGGCCACAGCGCAGGCCAGCGGATTTCCCATAAAGGTCGGCCCGTGCATGAGGGCTTTCCGGTCGTCATCGCTGTAGAATGCATCAAATACCTTCTGATTGGCAACGGTGACGGCATGTCCGATGTAGCCTCCGGTCAGCGCCTTGCCCAGAACCAGAATATCCGGCAGTACCTCGTCTGCCACAAAACGGTATCCGGTACGCCCAAATCCGGTAGCCACCTCGTCAAAAATCAGGAGCACATCATATTCCGTGCAGAGCTCTCTGGCACGCTTCAGAAAGGCAAGATCATACATCCGCATACCGCCGGCACCCTGCAGAAGCGGTTCCGCGATGAAGCAGTTCAGCCGGTCGTGGTAACGTTCGAAGGCATCCTCCAGAGCGGGGATTTCCGCAGGAATGTGGATCACCCCTTCTTTTTTGTCAAATGCGAAATGGTAATCCTCGTCATCCCCCACCTCCATGGCCTTGAAGGTGTCGCCGTGATAAGCGTGGGTGAGTGCCAGCACCATCGGGCGCTTTCGTCCCTGGTTGGTGTTGTACTGCAAGGCCATCTTCAGAGCTACCTCTACGGCAACGCTGCCGGAATCGGAGAAGAAGCTGTAATTGAGGTCGCCGGGGAGAAAGCTTTCCAATTTTTCGGAGAGCTTCTGCACCGGATCGTGCGTCAGGCCGCCCAGCATGACATGACAGAAACGGTCGGCCTGTTCCTTGATGGCGGCGGTCAGCTCCGGGTGCTTGTAGCCGTGGATCATGCACCACCAGGAGGAGACGGAATCAATGAGCTTTTGGTCCTCGGTATAGAGGTAAACCCCGTTTGCATCTACGATTTTATAGGGCGCCCGCATGGTTTTCATTTGCTCGTAAGGATACCAGATCATTTACTTTACCTCGTCATAAAGCGCGCAGAGCGCATCGATGTCTATGTTGAGCTCTGTGTCACCGTCCTGTACCTTCGCCAGAGTCGGCAGTCCGGTCATATGCTCACACATGAAAATGTTGTCGTCCTCCATCACATCTCCGGGATGGTAATGATTGAAAATGATGCCCTTTAAGGGAAGACCGCGGGATCGCATGTATTCAGCGGTCAGTACCACACTGTTGATGGTGCCGAGACCGGCATCGGCAATGAGTATGCTGGAAAGGCGGAGCGTCTGTATCACATCCTCCAGCTGAATCCGGGCTTCATCAAAGCAGACAGGGCAGAGGATGCCGCCGCTTCCCTCCATGGTAATGTAGTCATAAGCCTTAGTGACTTCTGTAAAGCCCTGCCTTACCACATCCATGACCACCGGATGCCCTTCCAGACGGGAGGCCAGGTGGGGAGAGTAAGCATGCTCGTAGACATAGGGGCACATGGAAGCCAGGGACTGCTGGATGCCGCTCATATTTTTAACGGCCAGGGCATCTCCCGGAATCAGGGTGCCGTCCGGGCGGCGCGCATTGCCGCTCATGGCGGCTTTATAATAGGCAGGATTTTTGCCTGCCGCCTGAAGCTTTTTTACGATCAGTCCGCTAATGTAGGTTTTGCCGGTGTCGGTGCCGGTACCGGTGATGAAAAGTGCTTTGCTCATGGAAGAGGCTCCTTATCGTTGGCTATGGTCTTATGATTTTGCCGCAGTCCCTGCCGTGCGCAGGACCGCCGGTCCGATGACCGGGCATGTCCGTTTCGCAATGACAGCACCGAGAATGCTCAAAGCAATGTCTCCCGGAACCGCCAGCAGGAAGCAGTACAGGAACAGCGGCCATACGCCGATGGGAGTGTTGGTGACATAATTGCAGATCACATAGTAATACACCATGCCGAATGCATAGACCACCATCAGTCCGGCCAGATTGGCGGCCAGATA
>CAVELT010000099.1:2369-12489 GCA_963616545.1 Dysosmobacter segnis
GGTAAAGGGAACCACCGGGATGGGAATTTTGATAAAAGCGCCCACAGCGATGAGTGCGGTGAAAAGTCCGCAGTAGATGATGGATTTTGTTCTTGTCATTTGTTAACCTCCGTGATCGTTATGGTTTACAATCATAAAAGGAGAAGGGCTTATTGTCAACTAGAAGCGGCGAAAAGGTTAACGAATTGGGCAGTTGACAATGCGGCACAGAGCATTATAGTTAAATGACAAGCTGTGCTGATGAGGAAAAAAGAGGGAGGAGTCAAGATGACAATAGCAGAGAACCTGGCAGAGGTGGAGGCCAGAATTGCCGCTGCCTGTGAAAGAGCCGGGAGAAAGCGGGAAGAGGTGACGCTGATCGCGGTCAGTAAGACGAAGCCGGTATCCGATGTGCGGGAGGCCATGGCAGCCGGTGCCCGGGTTTTCGGAGAAAACAAGGTGCAGGAGATTCGGGAGAAGACGGAGGCCATACCGGAGCCGCTGCAGTGGCATATGATCGGTCATCTGCAGGCCAATAAGGTGAAGTATCTGCCGGGAAAGGTCTGCATGATCCATTCGGTGGACAATCTGAAGCTGGCGGAGACCATAGAAAAGGAGTTTGCGAAGCACGATCTCTGCATCGATATTCTCTGCGAGGTGAACATGGCGGGAGAGGACACAAAGTTCGGCCTGACGCCGGAGGCGACAGAGGGCTTTGTGCGTTCGCTGACAGCATTTCCCCACCTGCGGGTACGGGGACTCATGACCATTGCGCCTTTTACAGAGGCGCCGGAGAGCAACCGTGTGTATTTCCGGGGCCTGCGGGAGCTGATGCGGGAGATCAATGACAAGGGCATTCTGCCGGCACCCATGGACTGCCTCAGCATGGGCATGACCGGTGACTTCGAGGTGGCCATTGAAGAGGGCGCCACCATGGTGCGCGTCGGAACCGGCATTTTCGGAGAGCGGAATTACATGATTTAAAAACAGCCGAGGGGGCGTAAAGCCCTCCCGGCTATTTTTCTGCCGCAATGTGCGGCAGGTTCCAGCGGAAATAGGCGGCCAGAATGCGGATCACAAAGACCAGAATTGAAGGAAAAATGAGAGCGGCGTTCTGACCTAAGTACCGGTAGAGCAGGACACAGAGGACGGCGCCGGCAACAGAGGCGCAGGCATAGATGTGTTTTACGAAGATATAGGGCGCTACGCCGGCCATGATGTCGCGCAGGAGTCCGCCGCCCACCGCGGTGATGACGCCGAGGAAGGCCAGCAGGAAGGAATTGTAGGCGTAGCCCGCCTCTATACCGGCCAGCACACCCATGACGGTGAAGATGCCGAGCCCCAGGGAATCCATCAGCAGCATCAGAGCATCGTAAACCCGCTTGGTCATCGGATCGGGCAGCTGCTTTCGGAAGAAGGCGATGACGAAAACCACGAGAGAGGTGACAATGGCCATGATCACATAGTGGGGATGCGTCAGTGCGGCCGGGACCTTATTCAAGGTCATGTCCCGAATCATGCCGCCGCCTACGGCAGTGACCACGCCCAGCACCGTCACACCGAAGACATCATAGCCGCGGCGGATGCCCACCATGGCGCCGGATACGGCAAAGGCAATGGTCCCCAGAATCTCCAGAAATACAATCAGCATAAGTCCACCTCGTGTCCCGCCCCGTCGGGGCTTTTTCATGGCATCATTGTAGCATTCCGGCGGTGCCGCCGTCACGCAGAATTTGAACACCACAGCATGCCCCACAGCACGGCATCGTTTTCAAAAAACGCAAATCTGATGCATTTTTCTGTTGACAAAATCCTTCGGATTCTCTACTATACAATACGCAAATAGATTGCAAATCTGACACTCGGCCCGGCCGGGTGTTTTTTACGGCATAGATATTCATATTCAGAGAAGACACCGGGAGGAAGCAGCGGATGAAGCACGGCAGTGAATATATTAAGGAAAGAAGAAACAAGAGCAGCCGAAACGCGGCAGGCGCTGTGGCTCTGCTGCTGGCAGCAGCTCTTTTAAGCGCCTGCGGCAGCGGAAAAACCGCCGATGCCCAGGTTGCCGCCGATGCACAGGTTGGCGCCGATACGCAGACTGCCGCTGCAGAGAATGGACAGGAAGGTGAAAAGCTGCAGGTGATGGCGAGCTTCTATCCCATGTATGATTTTGCGCAGAAAATCGGCGGAGACTATGTGACGGTAACGGATATGGTCCCGGCAGGCACGGAGCCCCATGACTGGGAGCCCGCGGCGAAGGACATTGCCGGACTGGAAAATGCAGACGTTTTCGTCTACAGCGGTGCGGGGCTCGAGTACTGGGCCGAAGACATTTTACAAAACATCCAAAACAAGGATCTCGTGACGGTGGAGGCCGCGGAGGGCATCACGCTGCTGACGGCAGAGGAAGAGGGAAGCCACGAAGCGGAGGACGGACATGACCATGGATCGTATGATCCGCATGTGTGGCTGGATCCCATGAAGGCCAAGGAGGAAATGGCCAATATCCGGGACGCTTTTTCCGAAGCGGATCCAGCGCATGCCGCGGACTATGCCGCAAATTATGAGACCTATGCCGCGAAGCTGGACGCGCTGGATACAAAGTACAGAGAGACACTGGAAAAGTGCAGCAAAAAGGAGATCGTGGTTTCCCATGAGGCCTTCGGCTATCTCTGCAGCGCCTATGACATTACCCAGATGGGCATTGAGGGACTGATGCCGGACTCTGAGCCGGATCCGGCCCGCATGGCGGAGATCACGGACTTTGTGCGGGAGCATGATGTGCGGGTGATCTTCTCCGAGGAGCTGGTGTCCGAGAAGGTGGCGCAGACCATCGCGAAGGAGACCGGTGCGGAGGTGGAGACCCTGAACCCGCTGGAGGGACTCAGTGAGGCGGAGCTTGCGGCCGGTGCGGATTATTTCTCGGTGATGGAGGAAAACCTCACGAAGCTGGCGGCGGCCCTGGCCTGAGCATAAGAACAGGAGCAGATCATGGCAGAACGAAAGGCATATACCACCCGGACCCGGACGGAGATTCTCGACTTTCTCAAGAAAAATGCGTCCCTTACGGTGAGCGTGACGGACATACGGGCGCATCTCAGTGCCGTGGGGATTGAGGCCAACAGCACCACGGTCTACCGGTATCTGGACAAGCTCTGCAGCGAGCAGGCGGTGATCAAGTATCCGGATCTCACGGGGGAGAAGGCAGTCTACGAGTATGCGGGGGAGGACCAGCATTGCTTCGAGCACCTGCATCTCAAGTGCGTGCGCTGCGGCAGGCTGCAGCATCTGGACTGCGGCTTCATGGAGGAGTTCCGGCAGCATATTCTGGAGCACCATCATTTTCATCTGCAGTGCGCCGGGGGACTTCTCTACGGGCTCTGCGAGTCCTGTGCAGAGGAGGATAATGTCGGCACCGCGAAGCTGCCGGAAAAGGCCCATGTACATGGGCAGGGCTGCAGCTGCGGCTGCCATGAAGCGGAAGGGAAGTGAGCGTATGACGGAAGAGAACGCAACCGCGGTGAAGGAAGAAAAAAGAGAAGGAAAGGAAGTCATTTCCGTACAAAACCTGCATTTCACCTATGCGGACGGCGACACGGAGGTACTGGAGGGCGTCAGCTTCTCGGTGCAGCCGGGAGAGTTTGCCGTGCTGCTCGGGCAGAACGGCGCGGGAAAGAGCACACTGCTGAAGCTCCTTCTGGGAGAGCTGCAGCCCCAGCACGGCGGTGAGATCCGTCTTTTCGGAGAGGATGTGCGGCGCTTCCGGGGCTGGCAGAGAATGAGCTTCGTGCGGCAGAACGGCATGCAGAGCTGCCAGAATTTTCCGGCCACGGTGCTGGAGCTGGTGACGGCGAATCTCTACCGCAGCATCGGGCTCTTTCGCTTCGCCGGGAAAAAGGAAAAGGCGAGAGCCCTGCAGGCGCTTTCCGAGGTCGGCATGGCAGAATACAGCGGGCGGCTCATCAGTCAGCTTTCCGGCGGGCAGCAGCAGAGAGTGCTGCTGGCCCGGGCACTGGTGAATGCACCGGAGCTTATGATCCTGGACGAGCCCACGGCCGGGATGGACGAAAAGAGCATTGCGGAATTCTATCAGCTGCTCGTATCGGTGCAGAAGCAGCACGGGGTCAGCATTCTCATGGTGACCCATGACCCGGAGAAGGTGAGGGGCCTGGCGGATCATATTTTCCGGCTCGAGGACGGCAGAATGCGGCAGGAGCCACTGGAGCGTGATCAGATGAAGGAAGCGCCGGCAGAGCCGGCGCTGGGATAAGGAAAGAAGGGGAGACTTCCATGGAGATTTTTCAGTACAGCTTTATGCAGCGGGCCTTTGTGGTGGGCATTTTGCTCGCGGCCATCATTCCCTGCATCGGCATGGTGATCGTCTTTAAACGGCTTTCCATGATCGGCGATGCCCTGTCCCATACCTCCCTCGCGGGGGTGGCAGCGGGACTCATCCTCAATGTGAATCCCATTCTGGCGGCCGCGGTGGCCTGTGTTCTGGCCTCCTTCGGCATTGAAGCCATCCGCCGGAAGCTGCCCCGCTTTTCGGAAATGTCCATTGCCATCATGATGTCCGCCGGCGTGGGGCTCGCGGGCGTGCTGTCGGGCTTCGTGAAAAACGCCAGCAGCTTCAACAGCTTCCTTTTCGGCTCCATCGTCGCCATTTCAGACGGCGAGCTCTATGCCGTGATTGCCGTGAGTCTGGGCGTTTTCCTCATGTGCCTCCTTCTGTATAAGGAGCTTTTCTACATTACCCTGGACGAGCAGAGCGCCCGCCTCGCCGGGGTGCCGGTGAAAACCGTCAACTTCATATTTACGGTGCTGATCGCCCTGACGGTTTCCGTGGCGGCCCGGACCGTAGGCTCTCTCATCGTGTCCTCCATGATGGTGGTGCCGGTGGCCTGTGCCCTGCAGTTCGGCAAGGGCTATCGCGGCACCCTGATCCTTGCGGTGCTGCTGGACGTGATCTTCATGATCATCGGCCTCTTTGCTGCTTACTACCTTGGACTGAAGCCGGGCGGCACCATCGTTCTCATCGGCGTGATCTTCCTGGTGGCAGCGCTCTGTGTGAAGCGGCTTCGCTGATCCGCTTACTGCTGACTCAGCTTTTCCACGACATCAAGGAAGACGGCGGCGCCGTTCTGTACGTCCTCATCCCTCGTGAATTCCTGCGGATTGTGGCTGATGCCCTTCACGCTGGGCACGAAGATCATGGCGGTGGGGCAGAGCCGGGCGATCATCTGGGCATCCTGTCCCGCGCCGGAAACCATACGGCAGCAGGAAAGTCCCCGGGCCTTTGCGGCCGCTTCTGTCAGACGGCAGATTTCCTCATCAAAGGGCACCGGATCGAAGCTTGTCAGCTCCTCCGTGCGGATCTCCACGCCGTCCGTTTCTGAAAGCTCCCGGAGATAGTCGGCAAGCAGTGCCTCATCTTTCTCCAGCTTTTCCTTGACTGGATTCCGGAGATCCACGGTGAAGACGGCCTCCTCGGGGATGACATTGACGGCATTGGGCCGGAACGCGATGGTACCGATGGTGGCCACACCGCCGGATTTTTTCACCAGCTCCCGCAGGAAGACATTAACCTTTGCGGCTGCGAGGCCGGCATCATGACGGAGGCGTGTGGGCGTGGTGCCGGCATGGTTCGCCAGACCCCGGATGGTGACGCGCTGCCAGTGAATGCCCTGCAGATTTTCTACCGCGCCGATGCGGATCCCGTCCGTGTCCATGATGGGGCCCTGCTCGATGTGGAGCTCCAGAAAGGCATAGGGGTTAATGAAGCCGGGCGCCACGGTGCCGGCATAGCCGATGCGCTGCAGCTCCTCCCCGAGGATGCTGCCGTCGGTGCCCACGGAGGCGAGGGCCTTCTCCAAGGGATAGCCGCCCGCATACACCAGAGAGCCCATCATATCCGGAGAATAGCGGACCCCTTCCTCATTGGTCCAGACAGAAATCACAATAGGACGCTTGGTGCGAACGTCTGCCTTTTTCAGGGCATCCACTGCCTCAATGGAGGCCAGGACACCGAGACAGCCATCGTAGGCACCTGCCTGAATGACGGTATCGATATGCGATCCGATCATCAGGGGTGCCTCTTTTTGGTTTTCCTCTGTTTCCCAGATGCCGAAGATATTTCCGATATAGTCTACCACCACCCGGAGACCGGCCTCCTGAAGCCAGGAAACCACCTGATCCCGGCCGGCCTTTTCACTGTCCGAAGCCGCAAGACGGGTTCTGCCGCCCCGGGGATCCTTTCCGATTTCACCTAATGTATGAATGCGCTCCAGGAGACGCACTGTGTTCAGCTCTGCCATGGTCTCTCCTCCTTTTTTGTTATCGCTTAAGCGAGCATCCTGCGGTGCAGCGATAGGCTGCGAAACGTTCGCTGATAGGCTAAGCTGCACTGCTTTTTGAACGATTTCAGTGTACTGTGCTTTTGCGATCAAAAATACACGTTTTCTGGCAAAAAATATCACTATATTGCGCTTTTACGGTATAATACGAGGAACAGGACGGGAGAGAGAAACGCAGGACAGAGAAGCGAAGCGGCGGTGAAGACAGCACGAAGCGGGAGGCGGCGATGCAGGTAAGAGACATTCGGGTGGACGAAGACAAGCGGGAGCTGACCATGCAGTGGTCGGCAGACTTTCCGCTGGCGGTATATCACTCCGTCATGAGCCGGAACATACTGGGCTACACCCGGCTCCACTGGCATCGGGAGCTGCAGTTCTGTCTCGTGACAACGGGGACGATCCGCTTTTCGGTGAAGGATGCGCAGTTTCTCCTGCAGGAGGGAGAGGGGATCTTCATCAACAGCGGCCTTCTGCATATGGCCCGGCCGGTGGGCAATCCGGACAGCAGCTACATCTGTCTGGACATTCTTCCCCGGCTGCTGTCCGGCTTTTCCGGCTCCGTCATGGAGCAGCGCTATGTGCTGCCGCTTCTGGCGGATTCTGATTTTGCGTGTCTTAAGCTCTGTCCGGAAGCAGCCTGGGAGAGAGAGCTTCTCGGAAGGATCCGGGAAATCCATGCGCTGCGGGAGGCAGAGGAGGACGGCTGGCAGCTTGCGGTGCTGTCGCACCTGTATCGGCTGCTGTTCCTGCTGCTGCAGCATCGGCCGGCACCGGAAAAGCCGCATCGTTCCTCCCGGGCCAATGCCTCCGTGCGGCAGATTCTTTCCTATATCGGTGCACATTATGCGGAGGACCTGCGTCTTCAGGACATCGCTGCTGTTACGTCCTACACCGAAAGCGAATGCTGCCGCATCTTCCGGCGCTACACGGGAGAATCCATCTTTTCCTATCTTCGCGGCTATCGGCTGGAGCAGAGCATCGGGCTTCTCACGGGCACGGAGCAGTCTGTCAGCGAGATTGCCTACAGCTGCGGCTTCCGTTCCACCAGCTATTATATAGAAGCCTTCCGGCAGCAGCTGGGAACGACGCCGCTTCGCTATCGGAAGAGCCGGCAGGAAAGCGGCGGAAAATGACGGTTTGTGCCGAAAACCCGGCTGTTCGTGCGAAAACATTTTCCTGACGGAAATGTATGCTATGCAATGTAAGAAATTTCTGTGAACATAGTCTGGGCTATTGTAAATGGACATGCCTTATGATAAGATGATTTTGCTGTTAAAGACATCATATGTGACGATATTTGCATTAAAATATGACATAATTCTCAAAAGAACAAAAGGACACGGCTTTTATAAAAGAATTTCGCAAAGGCGGTGTCCTTTATGGCGGAAAAAGAACTCATCCGGGCTTTGCCCGGGTGAGGTTTTGCAGTTCAAAAAGAAACATCGTTTCATTACGGATAAGACTAGAAGGAGGAACAATGGCAATTTCATCTTCGGAATTTACAACAGATGCCAGCGGACTGGAGCTCAAGCAGCATGGATCCGCTGCCTTTCCGGCTGCCTGCTATGAGAAGGATCTGGGAGAATCGGCAGTGGCCTGGCACTGGCATGAGCAGTTTGAGCTGACCCGGGTGATCAAGGGTGAGGCGGCATTCCTTGTGAACGGAAAGGAGCTCCTGCTGAAGGAGGGCGAGGGCGTCTTCGTCAATGTCGGCGTGCTCCATGCCTATCGGCAGAAGCCGGGCATCATGGGAAAGCTGCAGCTGATTGTGGTGGACCCGTCCATGCTGGGAGGAGAAGGCAGCAGCGTATACTGGACAAAGTATTTGACGCCGCTGACGCAGAACAGTACACTGGAATATGTACATTTCGGGAAGGAGGAGCCCTGGGAGATAGAAGCGGCGGCTCTGATCCGGCAGGCATGGCAGTGCTGTGCATCGGAGCCGGAATGCTTCGAATGGACCTTCCGGGAGAATCTGTCTCATCTCTTCGGCCTGCTGCTGCAGCATTGCGATGCAGAGGACAAGAGCAGCATCGACAATTCCCGGGAGCTCAGGCGCATCAAGAGCATGCTGGCCTACGTTCAGGAGAACTACGGCGAGAAGCTGAGCCTGGAGCAGATTGCGAGAGCAGGCAAGGTCAGTGCCTCGGAATGTATTCGCTGCTTCAACAACAAGATTCATATGACGCCCTTCGAGTATCTGAATGATTACCGCCTGCTGCGGGCAGCGGAGCAGATCGCCGGCTCAAATCTTCGCATCAACACCATTGCCGGGAGCTGCGGCTTCAACGACATGAGCTATTTCTCCAAGCTCTTCCGGAGAAAGTATGAGCTGACACCGTCGGAGTACCGGAAGGCCCATCGGGGGGACAGGAAGGGCTAGAAGACAAAGAGGTGAGACATGGAATACAGAACGGAACATGATACCATGGGAGAGGTGCAGGTACCGGCAGCGCATTTCTGGGGTGCACAGACCCAGCGCTCGCTGGAGAATTTCCGCATCGGCACGGAGACCATCCCGAGAGAGGTGATCCGGGCCTTTGCGATTCTGAAATCTGCCGCGGCTTCGGCAAACCGCAGTCTCGGGAAGCTCCCGGCGGCAGAGGCAGGGGCCATCATTGAGGCCTGTCAGGATATTCTGGACGGCAAATATCCGGAGGAATTCCCGCTGAAGGTATGGCAGACCGGCTCCGGCACCCAGTCCAATATGAACATGAACGAGGTGATCGCCCACATTGCCATGCACAAGCATCCGGAGCTGAAGATTCATCCCAACGATCATGTGAACATGTCTCAGAGCTCCAACGATACCTTCCCCACCGCCATGAACATCGCCGCGGTGGAGGCCATTGTGCG
Source organism: Dysosmobacter segnis (assembly GCA_963616545.1). Classification (GTDB taxonomy): domain Bacteria; phylum Bacillota; class Clostridia; order Lachnospirales; family Lachnospiraceae; genus Oribacterium. The sequence goes on from CAVELT010000099.1 coordinate 11,561, forward strand.
CCATGTCTTCCCGGCGCTGGACAAGCTGACGGAGACCCTGCAGCGGCTGGAGCAGGAGAATGCAGACGTGGTGAAGATCGGCAGAACCCATCTGCAGGATGCGGTGCCGCTCCGCTTCAGTCAGGAGATCCACGGCTGGACCGGCATGCTGCAGTCTGCGAGGGAAATGCTGGCGGCTGCCCTCGAGCCGCTCAGGAAGCTGGCCATCGGCGGTACAGCAGTAGGCACGGGGCTCAACTGTCCTGCGGGCTTTGACCGGCTCTGCGCCGAAGAAATTTCCCGCCTGTCCGGTGAGAAATTTGTTCCCTCGGACAACAAGTATCATGCGCTGACCTCCAAGGATGCCTATGTGTTCGCCCACGGTGCGCTGAAGGCCCTGGCCTGCAATCTGATGAAGATGGCCAACGATATCCGCTGGCTGGCATCCGGTCCCCGCTGCGGCATCGGCGAGATCTCGATTCCGGAGAATGAGCCGGGCTCTTCGATTATGCCGGGCAAGGTGAATCCCACCCAGTGCGAGGCCATCACGATGATCGCGGTGCAGGTCATGGGCAATGACGCGGCTGTCGGCATCGGGGCCAGCCAGGGCAACTTCGAGTTGAATGTCTTTATGCCCGTGCTCTCTTATAATATGCATCAGTCCATTCGTCTGCTGGGGGACGGCATGCGCTCCTTCGAGGAGAACTGTGTGCGCGGCATCCGGCCGAACCGGGAGAAAATGCAGGAAAACCTGAACCGCTCCCTGATGCTGGTGACCTGTCTTTCGCCGTCCATCGGCTATGAAAATGCGGCACATTGCGCGCATCTCGCCTTCGAGGAGGGAACCACTCTCAAGGAAGCGGTGGTAAAGCTTGGCTTTATGTCCGCCGAGGAGTATGATAATATTGTGAAGCCGGAGAATATGTGCTAGTTATCATAGGGATGCCCCG
>CAVELT010000100.1:0-12397 GCA_963616545.1 Dysosmobacter segnis
GAAGGCCCTGTTTCAGCCGCAGTTTGAGATGGACGATGCCCTGCGCCTTGCTGAGGAGCTGCAGGCACCGGTGCGCGTGCTGCGGGCGGATGTGCTTTCGGATCCGATCGTGGTCTCCAATCCATCCAATCGCTGCTATTACTGCAAAAAGGTCATTTTCAATATGATCCTGAAGGCGGCGGCAGAGGATGGCTACCGGGTCCTCCTGGATGGCACCAACGCTTCGGATGATGCCGGGGACCGGCCGGGCATGAAGGCGCTGCAGGAGCTGCAGGTGAGGTCTCCGCTTAGGGAATGCGGCCTTGTGAAATCAGAGATTCGGAAATTGTCAAGAGAGGGCGGCCTTTTTACCTGGGACAAGCCCTCCTATGCCTGTCTGGCAACACGCATCCCCACCGGCTGTGAGATCACAGCAGAGAAGCTTAAAACGACAGAGGAAGCGGAGAACTTCCTTTTTTCTCTGGGCTTCAGTGACTTCCGTGTCCGCATGCTGCCGAACGGCGCCGCGAGACTGCAGCTCTGTGAAGACCAGCTGCCGCAGCTGCTGGAAAAACGGGAGACTGTGCTTTCGGAATTCAGGAAGCTGTATCCGGCCGTGCTTCTGGATCTGGAGGTGCGGGGGTGAACAGTGAGATCAGAAAAACACTGGAAGCGGTAAAAGACGGCACGCTCTCTGTGGAGGATGCGCTGCTTGCCATCAAGAAGGCACCCTTTGAGGATATCGGATATGCCAAGGTGGATCTGCACCGGGGAATCCGTCAGGGAGCCGCCGAGGTGATCTACGGCGCCGGAAAGACGGCGGAGCAGATAACGGGAATCGTTCGGACCATGCTGGAAAATGAGGTGCAGACGATTCTGATCACCAGGCTTTCGCCGGAAAAGGCAGAAGGCTTGCAGCAGATCTATCCGCAGATGGATTACCGTGGGGATGCAAGAATCGGCATTATCGGGGCGTTTCCGGCGCCGGACGGGCTCGGAAAGATCGTGGTGGCCACTGCCGGCACCTCGGACATTCCTGTAGCAGAGGAGGCGGCGCTGACCGCCGAGGCCCACGGCAATGAGGTAGTGCGTCTCTATGATGTGGGCGTGGCCGGACTGCATCGGCTCCTGGCGCATATGGATGAGATCATGAGTGCCTCGGTGATCATTGCGATTGCCGGGATGGAGGGGGCACTGGCCAGTGTCATCGGCGGTCTCGCGGACTGCCCGGTGATCGCTGTGCCGACCAGTGTGGGATACGGCGCCTCCTTCGGCGGCGTATCGGCGCTTCTGTCCATGCTGAATTCCTGCGCCAGCGGTGTTTCTGTGGTGAACATTGACAACGGCTTCGGTGCCGGATTCCTGGCCCACAGGATCAACCACATGGCAGCGGCAAAAACAGAAGGTGAGCAATAAGAGGCATGACGAGATGAAGACATTATATTTGGAATGCAGTATGGGGGCAGCCGGTGATATGCTGACCGCGGCACTGCTGGAGCTGATGCCGGATGCGGAGGCTGCAGTGAAGGAGCTGAATGCACTGGGGATCCCGGGGGTTACATTCCGCAGGGAATCCATGAATAAGTGCGGCATCAACGGCACCCATGTGACGGTGGAGGTGCAGGGTGCGGAGGAATCTGAGGAGATGTTTCGTCACCATGGCCATGACGGTGAGACAGAGGAGCACCATCACGACCATGCTTCTCTGCACGAGGCGCACAGTCATCATCACAGCAGCCTCGGCAATATTGAGCATCTTGTGCGGGACCATCTGCGGCTGCCGGAAAAGGTGAAGCAGGATGTGCTGGCAGTCTATGCTCTGCTTGCGGAGGCAGAGAGCCATGCCCACGGGGTGCCGGTGTCCGAGATTCATTTTCATGAGGTGGGTACCATGGATGCGGTTGCTGATATCACGGCCGTCTGCCTTTTGCTGTATCGTCTGGCGCCGGCGCAGATCATCGTTTCGCCGGTGCATGTCGGCAGCGGTCATGTGCACTGCGCGCACGGCATTCTGCCCGTTCCGGCACCGGCAACTGCATACATTTTAAAGGATGTTCCCATGTACGGCGGCGGTGTGCAGGGAGAGCTGTGCACACCGACAGGCGCTGCGCTTCTGAAGCACTTCGCAGGCCGCTTCGGAGACATGCCGGTCATGCGGACAACGGCCATCGGCTATGGCATGGGAAGGAAGGATTTTCCGCAGGCAAACTGCATCCGTGCCATGCTGGGTGAGACAGAGGACAGCGGCGACCGGGTGCTGCAGCTCAGCTGCAATGTGGATGACATGACAGCAGAGGAGCTCGGCTTTGCTATGGAGGCCCTTCTGTCTGCCGGTGCGCTGGAGGTATATACGGTATCGGCGGGAATGAAAAAGTCGAGACCCGGTACAATACTCAGCATTCTGTGCCGTGAGACGGAAAGGGAGAAGCTGCTGCAGGTGATGTTCCGGCATACCGCCACCATCGGTGTGCGGGAGAGCATCTGTCGGCGCTATACCCTGACGCGTCGTCTTGAAACGGTGCAGACGCCCTACGGCGCGGTACAGAAAAAGCTATCTTCCGGTTACGGCGTGACCCGGGAAAAGTATGAGTATGAGGACCTCGCGCGCATCGCAAGAGAGCAGGGCATGTCTCTGGCAGAGCTGCGGAAAAAGCTGCAGTGAGTGATAAAACGCAGAAGCCGGAACGACAGAAACGCAGCAGAGACGGGAGAACAGGAGCAGTGCAGGAGCTGAACAATCAGGATACGATGCTGGAAACGCTTACGTCCTATTGGACGGAGCGGGCGAAGAGCTACAGCGCACAGAATGTGGCGGAAATGAATGACGGACGCAGGGAGGCATGGCGGAAGCTGATTCTTTCTCATGCGCCGCAGAGGGAACGGCTGCGGGTGCTGGATGTCGGCACCGGGCCGGGCTTTTTTGCCATCAATCTGGCGCTGGCCGGGCATGAGGTGACGGCAGTGGACGTGACCGAGGAAATGCTGGCGTATGCAAAGCGCAATGCAGAGAGCTACGGTGCAGAAGTCTCCTTTGTCCTGCATCGCGGTGAGCGGCTCCCCTTTGCGGATGCTTACTTTGATCTCATTGTCAGCCGGAATGTGATCTGGAATCTGGAATATCCGGCAGAGGCATTGGCGGAGTGGAAGCGCGTGCTTGCCTCCGGCGGACGCATGGTCTATTTTGATGCCAACTGGTACCTCTATCTTTATGATGAGGCGCTTCGCATCCGGAAGAAAGCGGCAGAGGCAGCCTTCCGTGCCAAATATCCTGTCCACAATTATGCAGGAGACATGCCGAAGGTACGGGTGCGGGAGCTGGAGCAGACGGCGTATGCGCTGCCGCTTTCCAGAGAAAAACGGCCGGAGTGGGATGAGAGAGTGCTGAAAACACTGGACATGCGGCTGGTGGAGATCATTGAAGATATCGGTCCCGGGGTACAGGATCCGCTGGACTGGGAGCGGGATCATCCCATCCATACCTTTATGATCTGCGCAGAGAAGGAGAGAGGATAATGTCGGCTGCACGCAGTGAGCGAATTGCCCGCCCTGTGCTTCGATACACAGTGAGACGTCTTGTTTCTCTGGTGCCGGTGCTCCTGGGCGTTACGCTTCTCACCTACGGACTGATGTACCTTTCCCCCCAGGATCCGGTCGATGCTCTGCTGCAGGGACAGGGAACGGCATCGACACCGGAGGTGACGGAAGCCATGCGGCATCAGCTGGGACTGGACCGTCCCTTTCTGCTGCAGTATCTGGACTGGCTGCGGCGGTTTCTGTGCGGAGACATGGGCACTTCCTATGCCAACGGTGAACCTGTGGCGCAAAGGCTGCTGTCGGCTTTGCCGAATACGCTGAAGCTGACGATATCCTCCGTCGTGCTTACGATGCTGCTTTCCGTACCGCTCGGTGTGCTGACAGCGGTCAGACAGGGAAAGCCGGTGGATCTCATCATCCGCTTTTTTTGCTTTCTCGGCAACAGCCTGCCGAATTTCATTGTCTCTCTGCTGCTTTTGTATTTTCTGGCGCTGAAGCTGGGCTGCTTTCCTGTCTTGTCCACCGGCGGCTGGGACAGTCTCGTGCTGCCGACTCTGGCGTTGGCCATACCGATGACGGGAAAATACATTCGCCAGGTACGGGCGGCGGTGCTGGAGCAGCTGAGAAAGCCCTATGTGGCGGGGGCAAGAGCCAGAGGACTGTCCTCACGATTGATTTTGTTTTCCTATGTCCTGCGCAATGCCATGGGCAGCATTCTCACCTTGATGAGCATGTCCGTGGGATCTCTGCTCGGGGGCACTGCCGCTGTTGAGGTGATATTTTCCCTACCCGGAATGGGCTATATGCTGATGAGTGCGGTCACAGCCCGCGATTATCCGGTCATTCAGGCCTTCGTGGTATTTATGAGCCTGATCTATCTGCTGATCAATCTTTTCACAGATCTTTTCTGCTGCTGTGCGGATCCGAGAGTCTGTACCGGGATGGAGGTAATGTCATGAGTGCGCCGATGCGGGCGGGACGCAGGCTGCGGGTTCTCCTGGTGCTGTTCACCTGTCTGTGCCTCTTCTGTCTGCTGGCGCCCCGACTGGCGCCCCATGATCCGGAGCTGGTGAATCTCCTTGCGGCCAAGCGCCCGCCGGACAGAGAATATCTTATGGGAACGGACGGTCTGGGACGCTGTGTCTTTTCCCGGGTGCTGGCGGGAGCCGGCAGCTCTGTTTTTTCCGCGCTGCTGATTGTCGCCCTGTCCATGCTGACAGGCTGTGCCGTTGGTCTGGTCAGCGGCTATGTCGGCGGCCTGACGGATGAGATCCTCATGCGGATCACCGACATTTTCCTGGCATTTCCCGGCATCGTGCTGTCTGTCGCGGTGGCAGGTATACTGGGACCGGGCCTGAGGAATGCCGTCCTTGCACTGGCGGCGACGAGCTGGACCCAGTATGCACGCCTGATTCGCAGCTATGTTCTGTCGATCCGGCAGGAAAATTATGTGAAGGCGGCAGTGCTGAACGGGCAGAGCCGCTGTTCGATTCTCTTTCGTCACGTGCTTCCCAATGCTGTTCGTCCGGTGGTGGTGACCGCCACTTTGCATCTGAGCAGCGCCATTCTGGGCATTTCCGGACTGAGCTTTCTGGGACTCGGGGCAACTACGGCAGAGTGGGGCAGCATGATTGCGGAGGGACGCAGTCTGCTGCAGCAGTGTCCGTGGGTGGTATTCTGGCCTTCTCTGGCGGTTTTCCTGGTGACCACGCTGTTTAACCTGCTGGGAGACAGCGTGCGGTCCGTGCTGGATCCGGAGGGAAGCTGCTGAAGCATAAAAGAACGGCTGTGTAATCAAACGTTGACAGGAGGTGTCATGAAGAAGCTTAGGATAATGGCGTTTCTGGCCATGGCGGTGCTGGGGCTTGCCGGCTGCAGCACACAGAAAACAGCCGTTTCGGACAGCGGCAGCTTCGTTTTCGGAGATTACGTCGGAAATGTGGATCCGGCCTCCGGTCCGTATGCCTGGGTGGGAATGCGCACCGGCGTCATGGAGTCCCTGTTTCGCTTTGATGAGAATCTGAACGTTGAAAAAAATTTGGTCAGGGATTATTCGGTTTCCGAGGACGGCCTGGTCTGGACGATAGAGCTCCTGGAGGATGTGAAGTTTCAGAACGGGAATCCGATGGACGGAGAAGCCGTGAAGGCCTCATTGGAGCGAAGCTGTGCGCTGCAGAGCCGCACGGCACAGGAGCTGAACATTGCCTCCGTTGAAGCGGAGGGAAACACGGTGAGGATTACGACCAAAACCCCGAATCCGATACTGCCGAACTGTCTCTGCGATCCCTATGCCGGCATTGTGGATGTGAAGAGTCTGGACAATCAGGGCAATGCGATTATCGGAACGGGGCCCTTTCGGCTCACGGAATATGTAGAAAATGAACGAATGGAGCTGGATGCCTTTGACGGGTATTGGGGCGGAAAACCGGCGAGCAGTCATGTGACGATCCGTTCCATCAGTGATCTCGATGCCGCAGGGCTTGCGCTACAGAACGGCGAGCTGGATGCCTGCTATGGGCTTTCCTATGATGCCCGGGATCTCTTTGACGGCACAAAGGGCTTTCGGATCTCTCAGACGGCGACCTCCCGTGTATACAAGCTGTACTTCAATCTGGAGCATGCGTTTACCGGAGATCCGGCGTTTCGAAAGGCGGTCTGCATGGCCGTGGACCGGGAAAGCTATGCCAATGTGCTGGTGAACGGTGCAGGAACACCGACGAAGAGTACATTTCCGGCATCGACAGCCTTCAGCGACGAAGCATCTTTAGTCAATGTGCCGGATTTTGACATGGAGGGGGCAAGGAAGCTGCTGGCGGAAAGCGGTTATGTGGATTCCGACGGCGACGGTATTCTGGATAAGGACGGAGAGAAGGTATCTCTGCAGATCATCACCTATGGACGCAGCGGTCTTCTGCAGACCGCTCAGGCACTGCAGTCGGCGCTGCGGCAGCTGGGAATGGAGGTGAGCCTCGAGGAGCTGGAGAGCACGGAGGAACGCGGCCATGCCGGAAGCTTCGACATCAGCGTCTATGCGGAGCTGACGCTGCCTACGGGAGATCCCTATTCCTATCTGCTGAACAACTACGGTACCGGCGGCGTCGAAAATTTTGGAAGCTATTCCAATGCAGAGGTAGATGCGCTGCTGGAGGAGCTCGCGGCTTCGTTTGATGCGGACAGAAGGGCAGAGCTTGCGCGGCAGATCGATGCGATCGTGCTGAATGACAATGTCTTTTGCAATCTCTTTCATCTCAATATGTATATGGCAATGAAGGATAAGGTAACGGGACTGACGCAGTCTCCGGTGGATTATTATCATATTACGGGAGAAACCTGTGTGAAATGAGTAAGACGAAGGATATGCCGGTTCTGGCGCTGCAGCAGCTGTCGGTACGGTATCCGGATGGTGCGGATGCTGTGCTCTCTGATATTGATCTCTGTCTTCATGCCGGTGAGATCGTCTGTGTGATCGGGGAAAGCGGCTGCGGAAAAAGCACCCTGTTTCATGCCGTTCTGCAGCAGACCGGCCGGGTAGAGGTGACGAAGGGCAGTCTGCTGTTCTGCGGCAGAGATCTGCAGAGGTGCAGCCCCGGAGAGCTTCGGAAGATCCACGGCGCCGGTATCGGAGCGATCTTTCAGGAGCCGGGGGCCTCGCTGGATCCCATCCGGAAAATACATCGGCAGTTTTATGATGTAATGCACACCCATGATCCGGACATCCGCAAGGACGAGGCCCGGCGTCGCGCGGCCGCGCTCCTGCGCAGCATGGACTTTGCGGATCCGGACCGCATACTGGACAGCTGCCCGGCGCAGCTGTCCGGCGGCATGAATCAGCGGGTGGCCATTGCATTGGCCATGCTCCCGGCGCCTGCCGTGCTCCTTGCGGATGAGCCGACCAGTGCACTGGATGCCAGTGTGCAGGCACAGGTGCTCAATGAACTGCTGGCGCTGAGAAAGCGCTACGGTACCGCTATGCTTCTGATCACGCACAGCATGGGCGTTGTCGCAAGGGTGGCAGACCGGGTGGCCGTCATGCGGGACGGTCGTATCGTGGAGTGCGGCAGCCGGCAGAAAATACTGGAGCAGCCGTCGCATTCCTGTACCAGAGCTCTGCTGGCTGCGGTTCCCCGGCTGGAGGTAAATGTGCCGGCAGCGTGTTCGGAAAAGCAGACCGTTCTTGAGGTGAAGCATGTGAGCAAGGCCTTTTATGAGCGCGGCAGCCGGTTTGCGGCGGTCGACGACATTTCCCTCCTCGTGCGGGAAGGCGAATGTGTCGGCATAGTGGGAGAGAGCGGCTCCGGCAAATCCACGCTGGCGCAGCTGATCACCCGGCTGATCCGGCCGGACAGCGGATCTGTGCGCCTGTGCGGAACAGAGCTGACTCACGCCGGGGGAGCTGCGCTGCGCATCGCCTATCGAAATATGAAAATGATTTTTCAGGAGCCGCGAAGCGCCTTTGACCCGCGGCTGACGCTGGGCGCCAGTATATGTGAGGCCCTGAGTCCGCTGATCTCCGGCAGAGAAGCCCGGGAGGCGGAGGCCAAACGGCTGCTGCGGACGGTCAGTCTGGACGAGTGCTTTTTTCAGGCATATCCGGGCAATGTCAGCGGCGGAGAATGCCAGCGGGCGGCCATTGCCCGGGCACTGGCGCAGAAGCCGCGGCTCCTGATCTGCGATGAAGCCAGCTCCGCCCTGGATATGTCTGTCCAGGCGGAGATGATTGCCCTTCTGAACAGAATCCGAAGGGAAACGAATTTATCCATCCTGTTTATTTCCCATGATCTCGCGCTGGTCAGCAATGTCTGCGAGCGCATTTATGTGCTTTGCGGCGGCAAGGTTGTGGAGGAGGGGGAGACGGCCCGGATTCTGCGGGAGCCGGAACAGGAATATACGCGGCGGCTGATGCAGTCTGTTTTGTCTGTGCCGTCACGAAATGAGGAAGCGGAGAATATCTGATGTTGACCCAGGAACAGATCAATAAAGAATGGACCGTGCGGTCCGATAATTACAACGATTATGTGGAAGAGGAATTTTCCACGAAGCGGCCGGAAGCGTGGCTGAAGCGGATTGAGGCCCAGGCCCCGGCAAATCGTCCCTTAAAAATTCTGGATGCGGGATGCGGCCCCGGTTTCTTCTCAGTGCTGCTTTCTAAGGCGGGACACGAGGTGACGGGGATAGACGGATCGGAGGGAATGCTGGCGCATGCCGAAAGAAATGCCGCACATTACGGTGTGTCTCCGCGGCTTTTGCAGGGTGATTTCGGCAAACTTCCGTTTCCGGACGAAAGCTTTGACCTTGTGGTCAGCCGGAATGTCACCCACATTATCCGGGAGCACCTGAAGGTTTACGGAGAGTGGCTGCGGGTATTGAAGCCGGGAGGCGTCTTGCTGATCTTTGATGCGAACTGGCATCTGCCGTATCAGCCGGGGCCGATTCGGGAGGAGGCCATCCGCCGGGAGCGGGAGGGCCTGAAAAAATACGGACGGGGGTATACCCACGACGGCTCCTATGAATATATCGACAGTGAGCTGGAGCCGGAGAACTTCCGGGTCTTCGGCAATGCGCTGCGCCCTGATTTTGACATGGGAGTCCTGCGGCAGCTGCCGTGCCGGAGGCTGTCCTTTGAGCGGGATGTGACAGAGGAGCTCTGGAGCGAGCGGGAAAAGCTCTTTTATGCGGCGACGCCGCTGTTTATGCTGCGGGCGGAGAAGATCATGTAATTAAAGGAAAAACTTTGCGGATGCTTTCGCATATGGTAATATCTTCGTGATTAGGGAGACAACTCAATATCAGGAGGATGCGTTATGAGTATGAATGCGAAAGCGGAAACGAAACAGAGGGGCTCGCTCTTCGAGCTGGAGGGAACCCCGGGACTGCCGGAGGTCCTGCCCATGGCACTTCAGCATGTGGTGGCCATGATTGTAGGCTGCGTGACCCCGGCCATCATTGTGTCCAATGCGGCGAGCCTGTCGGACGCAGACAAGGTGCTGATGATTCAGTCGGCTCTGGTGGTGGCGGCGCTGTCCACCCTGCTGCAGGTATACGGACTGGGCAGGAAGGATGGCTTTCATATCGGCTGCCGTCTGCCGGTGATCATGGGTATCAGCTTTGCCTATGTGCCTTCTATGCAGGCCATTGCGGGAAGCAGCGGTGTGGGAACCATTCTCGGCGCACAGATCGTCGGCGGCATCATGGCGGTGATCGTGGGACTTTTTGTGAAGAAGATTCAGCGCTTTTTCCCGCCGCTCATCACCGGAACCGTGGTCTTCACCATCGGCCTGTCCCTGTATCCCACCGCTGTGAACTACATGGCCGGCGGCAGCTCCAGCGCGGATTACGGCGCTCCCCTCAACTGGGCGATAGCCATCGTTACCCTGGCAGTGGTGGTTGCGCTCAATCATTACGGCAAGGGCATAGTGAAGCTGGCCTCCATCCTCATCGGTATCGTGGTGGGCTATGTGATCGCAGCCTGCTGCGGTCTGGTGAATTTCTCCTCTGCCGCCGGTGCTGCCTGGTTCTCCGTTCCGCAGCCCTTACATTTCGGCATTGTGTTTGATCCGGCAGCCTGCATTGCCATCGGCCTCCTTTTCGTGATCAACTCCATCCAGGCCATCGGTGATTTCACGGCCACCACCACCGGCTCCATGGACCGCTATCCCACCGGTGAGGAGCTGAAGAGCGGTATCATCGGCTACGGCGCCACCAACATTATCGGTGCTGTGCTGGGCGGTCTGCCCACCGCGTCCTTCTCACAGAACGTGGGCATCGTTACCACCACCAAGGTGGTGAACCGCTGCGTATTCGGTCTCGCAGCGCTGGTGATTCTTGCGGCGGGCCTCGTGCCGAAGTTCTCGGCGATTCTGACCACCATTCCCCAATGTGTGCTGGGCGGTGCTACCATTACCGTATTTTCTTCCATTGCGATGACCGGTATGCGGCTCATCAACACGGAGAAGATGAATTACCGGAACACCAGTATTGTCGGTCTTTCTGTGGCTCTCGGTATGGGTATTTCTCAGTGTCAGGCGGCCCTCGCCAGCTTCCCGGATGCAGTTACCATTATCGTAGGAAAGAGCCCGGTGGTGGTCGCTACATTGGTTGCACTGCTGCTGAACAGCATTCTGCCGAAGGAAAAATCATGACGGATATGATGAATTTTTTGCAGGGGCTGGACTGGAGTCCCCTTTGGATTTCTCTGAAGACCGGCATCGTGGCTACGTTCTTTTCTTTTTTTCTGGGCATTTTTGCGGCCCGGAAGATCATGAAGCTGCGGCCCTCTCTGAAGGCCGTTCTGGACGGCATCCTGACGCTCCCCATGGTGCTGCCGCCCACCGTGGCAGGCTTTTTCCTGCTGCTGCTCTTCAGCAAACGCCGGCCCTTTGGTATGTTTCTTTTTGACACCTTCGGCATCAAGGTGGTGCAGTCCTGGCTGGGCTGCATCATCGCGGCCACCGTCATTGCCTTCCCCCTCATGTACCGGAACGCCCGGGCGGCCTTCGAACTCATCGATGTGAATCTGGTCTATGCGGGGCGTACCCTGGGCATGAGTGAGTTCTCTATTTTCTGGAAGATCGTGGTGCCGACAGCGGGCCCCGGCATTGCCAGCGGCACCATTCTGACCTTCGCCCGCGCACTGGGAGAGTACGGCGCCACCTCCATGCTGGCGGGCAACATTCCCGGAAAAACCGCTACCATTTCCCAGCGGATCGCCATGGTCATTCAGGACCAGGACTATTTTACGGCGGGGATCTGGGTCGGTATTGTGCTCCTGATTGCCTTCCTGGCCATTTTCCTGATGAACCTGATTTCGGGAAAGGCCATGAAGAACGTACCGCGCTGGTAAGGAGGCAGAGGCATGCTTAAGGTAAAGGCAGAGAAGGACTTCGGTACATTCCGGCTGGATATGGATTTTACGGAGGAATCCCGGCGCATCGGTATTCTCGGGGCCTCCGGCTCCGGCAAATCCATGACATTGAAGAGCATTGCCGGCATCCTGCAGCCGGATCAGGGAGAAATCGTACTGAATGATCATGTGCTCTTTGACAGCGCGAGGAAAATCAATCTTCGCCCCCAAGAGCGGCGCGTGGGCTATCTTTTTCAGAATTATGCACTGTTTCCGACGATGACCGTGGCGGAAAACGTGGCGGCAGGACTCCGCGGCAGCAAGGCAGAAAAGGAAGCTCGGGTGACGGAGATGCTGTCGAAATTTCAGATCGAGGAGCTGCGCGGACGGCTTCCGGGACAGCTTTCCGGCGGCCAGCAGCAGCGCGTGGCGCTGGCCCGGATCATGGCCTATCAGCCGGATGTGATCCTTCTGGACGAGCCCTTTTCTGCACTGGATGTGTATCTCAAGGACCATATGCAGGAGGAGCTCATCGGCATGCTGGCAGACTATGAGGGAATTGTCATCATGGTTTCCCATTCCCGGGATGAGATCTACCGCTTCTCGGAGCGGCTGCTGATCGTCGATCAGGGCAGAATCGTATCCCATGGAGATACCCGGAAGATTTTTGCAAATCCGGAGAGCCGGCAGGCGGCAATGCTGACGGGCTGCAAAAACCTGTCGCGGGCGGAGAGAAGGGACAGCCATCATCTTTATGCCGCGGATTGGGGCGTGGAATTGACGCTCAGCCGGGAGATTCCGGAAGCCGTGAAGCATGTGGGCTTCCGGGCCCATGAGTTTCTGCCCATCTGGGGAGAACGGCAGCAGAACTGTATTCGTTTTGCACTGTCCAGCTACGCAGAGCTGCAGTTTGAGCGAAACTACTATGTGCAGCCGGAGACAGAGAATCCGTCAAGGGATACCTTTCTCACCTGGTTTGTGCAGCGGGAGGACTGGCCGAGGCTGGACGAAAAGGGATATCCGGACTATCTGCAGTTTCAGGAA
>CAVELT010000101.1:0-10836 GCA_963616545.1 Dysosmobacter segnis
CCGAGTGCCGCAAAAAGAACAAAAAAATAGCCGCCGCTGTCTACCTGTATCAGGCAGACAACGACGGCGAATGGGGCGAGCTACGGTTTGACTTTGAGAATGGCACAGCAGAGATCGTCAGGCTGGCAGATTGGGACACGATAAAATCCAATGTCTTTGCTAAGACAGCAATACGATATGTCCAGAGTTTGCCGGAGGTACGGATGCTGAGATTCGTAGTCGTGCCGTTTGAGTCGGAGACTTTGGGAAAATAAATCGTCGGAGGTACGCATTATGCCAAAACCGAAATGGAATTTAAATACCATTTACATATCAGAAAGGCTGCAGGAGAGCCTGCGTCCCATCTCCCGCTGCGCCATGACCACCGTGGTCGCCCCCATGGGCTACGGAAAGACCACGGCAGTGAACTGGTATCTGGAGGAGCGCACCAAGGCGGAAACCATGAAACTCATCCGCATCAGCGTGTATTCCGATAACCTTGCAATCTTCTGGAAAAGCGTACAGGCGGCGTTTGCTCGCGCGGGCTTCCATTTCCTACGGGAATATCCCTGCCCCACGGACGTAGCGGGCGGCGGACTGCTGGTGGATGACCTCTGCCATGAACTGGTTGGAGAAACATCCCGCTACATTTTCATTGACGATTTCCATCTGCTGACAGACCGGCGCGCCTCGGCCTTCCTCTGTATGCTGGCAAACCGGCTGCCCACAAATGTGCATTTGATCGTTGCCAGCCGGGACCGTTTTCTGCCCACTGCGGATACTGTGCGATTGGGGGCAAAGGTTTATCAGATCGGCGCGGAGCAGCTGCGCCTGAACCATACGGAGCTTGCCGTCTATGCCCACCGTTGCGGCACGGAGCTTTCCGAAGCGCAGGTCGAAAGTCTCCTCTATTCCAGCGAGGGCTGGTTCTCCGCCGTTTATCTGAATCTGCGAACGCTCTCCGAGCGCGGTGTGCTGCCCAGTCGCCATTCCGACATCTATGCCACCTTTACCGCCGCCATGATTGATCCGCTGCCGGAAAAACAGCGGGAGTTTTTGGCAATCATGGGGCTTGCCGACGAATTCACCGTCGAAATGGCACAGTGCGTCACCGGCAACGGGGATGCGGGGCAAATTCTCTCCCAGCTGACCGAGCAGAACGCCTTTGTCACGCGTCTGCCGGACGGCGCGACTTATCGTTTCCACCACATGATGAAGGAGTGCGCCGAGCGCAGCTTTCTGACGATGCCGACGGAAACCCAGCGGCTCTATTGGGAGCGCTTCGGCCTGTGGTATGAGCAGCACCGGCAGTATCTCCACGCCATCGCCGCTTACCGGAAGAGTGAGAATTACGACGCGCTGCTGCGGGTCATCCGCAGCGATGCGGGCATCCTGCTGGCGTCGCTGAAGCCCGAGGATGTATTGAGCGCACTGGATAACTGCCCCGCCGAGAAATTGAAAGCCTACCCCTTTGCCATTCTGGTGCTGATGCGCCGGATGTTCACCTGGCGGCAGATTCCCAAAATGCTGGAGCTGAAGACCCTGCTGCTGACGGCCATCGCAGAACATCCGGAGCTGTCCGCAGAAGAGCGCGGCAACCTGTTGGGGGAATGTGACCTGATTCTCAGCTTTCTCTGCTACAACGACATCAGCGCCATGAGCCGCCTGCACCGCAGCGCCAGCGCCCAGATGTCCCGCCCCGCCATCAGCATCCAATCGAGCGGCGGCTGGACCTTCGGCTCACCGTCCGTTCTGATGATGTTCTACCGTGGGCCGGGAGAGCTGGAGGGCGAGCTTGCCGAGATGGACGAGTGTATGCCCCACTATTATCAAGTCACCAACAACCACGGTCAGGGCGCAGAGACCATCATGGGCGCCGAGGCACTGTTCTGTCAGGGTCGCTTCACCGATGCACACATCGAGCTGGAGCGCGCCTATGCGCAGGTGAAGGACAACGGACAGGTAAACATGGCGCTGTGCTGCGATTTTCTGTCGCGGCGGCTCTCGCTGTATACCGATATGGAGCAGCGGTATACCTTTGAGGAGCGGTATGCAGATCTGCTGTGCTATCACGATGCCTCGTGGATCAACCTCTGGAGCGCCACCAGCGCCTACTACCATGCCCTGCGGGGTGAAACGGACAAAATTCCGGAGATCTTCTCCCTGCACCGCCTCTCTGATATCAATATGCTCGCACCGGGTAAGCCCATGATGGAGATGATCGAAAATCAGGTCTATCTTGCTCAGGGCGCTTATGCCAAGGTCATTGGGCGCAGCGCACAGCTGCTGGCGGTGTGCGAGGCCATGCACTACGCACTGGTAGCCCTGCACATCCGCATCCAGACAGCGTCAGCCTATGAACACCTGGGAAAGAGCGAGGAAGCCCACGCATGGCTGGGGAAGGCCCTCTCTGATGCCGCGCCGGACGGTCTTGTAATGCCGTTCGTGGAAAACTATGCGCACTTGAAGCCCCTTCTGGCGCAGGAAATCAAAACTGACCTGATTGCGAAGATCACCGAGCTCGGCGAAGGGGCAGGGGCGCGAAACGCGACAAGCGCCCGTCCGACGGTCTTTGACGCACTGACACCGCGGGAATTTGAGATTGTGGAGCTGATGGCACGTCGGCTTTCCAACCGCGAGATTGCGGAAAAGCTCTATCTCTCCGAGGGCAGTGTCAAGCAGTATGTGAATCAGATCTATTCCAAGCTTCATATCGAAGGAGATACCCGAACCAAGCGGAAGCGGCTTGCCGAGCTATTCGGACAAAAGACCTAACCTTTGGTTAATGATTATCCCATACGATCCACCGTACAATATTTGTACGGTGGATTTTTATTTTCGCGGAAAGGAGGGCACGCACTTGAACCGAAGGTATCTCACATCCGTCACACCGCTGCCCGACCATGTTCTGCAGGTCGATTTTGTGTCCGGAAGCCGGCTTTTGCTGGACATGAAGCCGTATCTGGATAAGATCCGGTTTCGCCCGCTTGCAGATGTGCGGGTGTGGAACAGCGCTGTGACCAACGGTATCTTTGTCCGCTTCGGCGATGTGGAACTGAGCCACGATGAGATATTGTCTATGGCGGAACAGGAACATTGACACAGTTTATCTGAAAAAGGAGAAGAACACGATGAAACACTTAAATAAATATCTGTCTCTTGCTTTGGCGCTGGTGCTGTGCCTGAGCCTTGCCGCCTGCGGCGAGAGCAACGAAGACTACGGCGATGACGGCAGCGACTACAATTTATACGACGTTCCGGATTCCTTCGAGGGACTGGTCAAGGACTCCGAGCAGATGGCAAACCTGTATATCTACGGCGGCGCATGGACGGGCGAGGACGGCGGCACACTGATCGCTGCCAACAACGATGAGGGCGATGAGGTGCGCTTTGCGCTGTACGATCCCGACGAAGAGTTGACCGCCAGCGGCTTTATTCAGTTCGTGCCGGACTATGACTATGACTATTTCTACAACGAGCACGACGGTGTGGCGTACCGCAGCTGGTTCGATGAGGACGGCGCGCTGTACGTGGCCAAGCTTGGCACATTTACGAGGGTGACCGGCGATGCGCCGGGCGCGAACATCGGTGACACCGGTTTTGAAGCGCTGGCGGGCACGTGGTATTTGGACGCCGAGGCGGATGCGCGCAGCATCATTGTGTTTGACGAAACTGGCGGCTGGGAACTTCTCGAGCGTCCTGACGGCGACGGCGACCCCACCACAGTGGACAGCGGCACCGTCGAGTTGGCACCCGATGACGCCGAAGAGATGTATCTCGCCATCTCCGATCTATTTGACGAGGTGGTCTACGAATTTACCCCTCTCGACCACGACACGCTGCGCTGGGGCAGTGAGTTCGAGTTTTATCAAAAAATGGCATAGCGGCTGCGGGAAGGAAAGTGGGATGAAAAAGCAGCTTGTCCTATTCCTGGCGCTGGCATTGTGCCTGGGCTTGACCGCCTGCGGCAACACCGGATCTGACGATACGCAGAGCGGCTATGAAACCGTCATGGATATGGAATTTCTCGACGGGATGTGGAGCATCGACGGCACTTCGAAGCTGTACTTTGACAGTGAGGAGGGCTTTTACGCCTACCGCACCCGCTGGGGACTCGGCGGGCGCGGAGAATTCGAATTGTCCGAAGCGAGCGGCCGGCCGATGATCTATTTCAACGGCTTTCTCTACAACTTTCTCCTGCGCGATGACGGTGTGCTGCTGCCGAACCAGAACGGCGAGGGCAGCGGATTCACCATCCATCGAAACACCTTTCTCCGCGACGATGAGGCGGAGATCATCGAATGGGATAAAAGCAACTGGGACGGCATGTGGCAGAACGCGTTGGGCGAGACCATCGTCATCGACTCGTCGCTCATGCAGTACATCGCCTGCTCGCCGGACTATTCCATGAGCGGCACCATGAACGATGAGGGTGAGGGCATGGGCCTCTACCTCTACGATAACGGGACGCGTGCCTATCTCTGCCCCAGCGACGACGGAAACAGCTTCACCCTCTCCGCCGACCGCTTTGGCCGCTACGGGGACGATCAGCACTTTGACGGCGTCTTTTACCGCAATGCCGACTTCTACGCCTACACGGACATGGAAAACGCGGAGTTTTATGAAGACGAATACTCTGCCTTCTATATCTGGTACTACGACGGCGTGAACCGCTATCTTTTGGGCAACGATTACACCATCGGCGAGGACGGCTTTGCCTATCACGACGAAGACGGTCTTGTTTATCCCGCGGGCTGGATCCCCGAAGAACCATATGATCCCGCTGTTGACTGGGGCGCAAACTGGATGGTTGGTTGGGACATCTGAAGCCCCGCGGAAGAAGGAGGAAAATGAAATGAGACAACGAAGACCACTTTTGACGTTCACCGTGGCGCTGCTGTTCTGCCTGAGCCTTGCCGCCTGCGGTGCGAAGCAGTATCCCATGCAGATCACCGTTGTAAACCGTACCACATACCCCATTGCGGATATACGCATCAGCCTCACTTCGGAGGAGGACTGGGGGGAGAACCGCCTGGAGACCACACTGGCGGAGGGCGAGAGTACCGAGATCGACCTGGGGGCGTACACGGAAGGGCAGCTGAACGAGGGCTTCAGCCTTCAGTTTTACGGTGAGGACGGTGAGCCGGTCAACCCGGACTACGATCCCAGCTCTCCCACGTTTTTTGACAACGGCGACTTTCTTATTTTCGCGCCGCTGGATCTCAGCGTTGCCCTTTTCCTGGACACCGCTTATGACAAGGAGGTCTATGACCAGAAGATCGTGGAGTTCTATGCTGCGGACGGCGACGGCCGGGGTGATGTGATCTCACGGGACAACATCCCGGTTCTGATGGGTGGCGCGCTGCCCTTTACCAATATGCAGAACCTGCTCTCCGAAAACCATGACGACGGCACCTACCGCTATGAGGACATCACCGAGGATGGGCAGCTCCTTGTGGTCAATACGGCGGAGCAAAGCTGCTTTGTTCCGGATGTGCAGGAGCTGGACGATTATCTGACAGCCTGTGCCCTGTCTTTAAGTGATGCGGGTACCTATGAGCTGTTGTCCGCCGAAGAAAATGAGGAATACAGCAAAAATTTAAGCTATCCGGTTTACATCGTAACCTATACCGCCGGTGAGAACGAAGACACCCGGGAATGGACCGTATTCATTATGGATACCGACATTTGTACCTATCTTTACGGATTCTGCGCGCCCCCCGATGCTGCGGCGGATATGGGTGAGACCTATCAAAACATTTTTTCGCAGCTGTATTTGAGCGATGAAGAATGAGGAGGATGCTGCATGAGAAGAAAAAAGCCATATCTTCTGGCGGGACTGGTGTTGCTGCTTTTCCTGCTGCGTACAGCCTGCGGCAATACGGAGGGGCAAATCGCCCCGCAGGATGACCCCCAATGAGGGCCTGGGAGGCGGCCTCAGCGAGGACACCGTCAACGACTTCAGCGGCTTCGAGGGTATCTGGCTGGGCGAAGCGGACAACGACTACGACTCCATGGAGTTCGACGCCGAGGGCAACTGGACCCTCTACCTCAGCGGTGAAGTGGTGGATGACGGCTACCTCCGCTATGAGCCGGAGTGGGAGGCTATCTATGCCTACAGCAACTCGGACGATTCCGGCAGCCTCATCACCATGGAGGAAGGCCAGCTCTACAGCGCTGCTTACGGCTACTTTAACTACGGCGAAGGGATGGAGTACCTCTGGTATGAGGACGACAGCCGTCTCACCGAGGACGACGAGCCCGATTCCTCGGAGGACGAGGTACCCGACTGGAACGGCCGTTTAGACGGAGACCTGGACTCCTATTGGAGCTGGGATTCCGACCTCTGCCAGCGGAATGTCTCGGAATTCAAGGGCATTTGGTACTATGACGGCGATCTCTCGGCTGAGACCTATATCGTCATCGACGGTAATGGAAACTGGAGCTATTACCAGCGAGCTCCCGGCGCTGAGCCTGCGGAAATGGACTGCGGAGTTTTCACCTACTCCATGGACAAGGTAAGCACCTATTATGCGGACTCCACCATGTATGACGGCGTTTCTTACCGGGTCTTTGAGGTTGACGAGGACTCTCTGGTCTGGGGCGATGAGGGCGTTTACTACCTGATGGAGTGATGGAAAGGAAGGAGAACCATGAAAAATCGATGGAAACATATTTTTATCCCTGTACTGGCCATGGCGCTCTGCCTAAGCCTTGCCGCCTGCGGCAATTCTAACGATGTCGCGGGAGATGATTGGCGCACGACCGGCGTGGTGGTTGGCAGCGGCACCATCGCCCATAACGGCGAGAGTGTGGATGTGCTGGTCACAGTGTGTGAGAGCAGCGCGGCCTTCTACCGGGATCTGCCGGAGCAGGTCCTCTTTGACAGCGTATCCTTTTCCATGAACATCCCCGACGCGGAGCAGGCATTCAACGCCATCTCCTTTGACGATATGGACGGTGACGGGGAAAGTGATGTTCTGGTGAGCTTCATCCACGAAAACGGTGACGCCACCGAGCTGGTCTGGATCTGGGACCCGGTGGAACGCTATGTCTTCCGGGAGGACCTCTCCACTGTTACCCTCAGCGGCGGTGACCTCAGCGAGTATGTGGGGCTTTGGGAATATCAGGGGGAGAACCTCTGGCTGCGCATCCACGAGGACGCCACCTGGGAATTCGTCAATGATCAGGACGACGTCATCGAGTACGGCACACTGTGGGTGGACGAAAACGGCGTGACGCTCCACTTTGACGGCAGCGGCGACACCTTGCAGCTGGACCGCACCGTCAGCGGCGACCTCATCGACAGCGTGAACAACGGCACGCTCCTGCCTGTGGAGGGCATCCAGTCTCAGGAGCCGTACTTCGCAAGAAACGGCCTTGAGATCAATGCCGCCGTGGAGATGGGGACATTCCTGCTGGAAGACGGGGTTTGCAGCTATTCGGGACTTGGCGATGGCTACAACACCGACGACTGCTATTGGGAGATCACGAAGAACGGCGACTATACCCACGACGGCATCCGCGAGCTGCACTTTGACGCCATCTGCTACATCCCGGAGAGTTCTATCCCCTACTTTGACCAGGAGTACATCACCGTCACCAACAGCGAACTCTATGACTTCTACACCGGTATGTGGCTCACCACCTCAACGGCCTACGGCAACAGCCAGCGCGGGGACAACTACTATCTTCACACCGTCAGCTGGCAGGGAAACAGCTACCTCATCGAGTTCACCTACTCCACCGACTGGCAGTACAACGTGGGAGACTGGGCGCAGGTCCTGACCAAGAGTTACTCCGTCTATCTCCCGGAGGACTATGATGGGCTCGTATTTGCTGCCGAGGCACAGCCGGCGAGCTACAAGGACACCGCCAAGCGTATGCAGCTGGACAGCATTTCGCCCGAAGCTGCCATCATGGATCTCGACACTGTTGACCCTTACAGCGGCCTGTATTTCAGCCTTTGCTACTAAGGAGGGACGGCTATGCGAAAGAAACGCAATGACTTTGAAGCGGTGGGCGTTGAGCGGATGACGGACGCGGAGCTGTCCGAAAAGCTGGGGAGCTTCCAGAGGACGGAGAGCATCGGGATATTGCTGGGCGTTATTCTGGTGATCACCGCGTGCATTTCAATGTTTATACAGCGTGACCCCATGTTGGTCTGCGCTTTGGCGTTCCCCGGCGTGGCACTGTTCCTGTTTGTGGCAAAGCCCGCCCAAACGAAGAAAAAAGCCCTGATGAACCAGCAGCTGGGCGGCTTCTTCCGCGCCGAGCTGACGAAGGCCTTCGGCCCGGAGCCGGAGCCGGCCACGCTGCCCATCGACTGGGGGTACCTGGCGGCGTGCGGCATATCGACGTTTCCCTTTACCGAGTGCCATGTAACGGAATTCCACGAGGGGGAGCATAAGGGCCTGCGGTTCTCCGCCGCCAACGTGGAGCTGTGCCGCACGGTGGAGGAGAAGTCCGGCCCCGACAACGACAACTGGATGACCCGAACCGAGACGCTGTTCCGCGGCATCGTGGTCCGCTGCAAGGGCATCTGTGACCCGGCGCTGGATATCGCCCTGAAGGACACGTTCCAGGAGCGGAAGAAGGACGACATCACCGACCCCGCCGCCTTCCGGAAGCACTTTGCCGCCCGCGGGCCAGACGGCCGGGAGATGGACAATGCGGTCACGCCGCAGCTCCGCGCGCTGGTGGGGCAGTTGGAGGCCACCTCCCGGAGCTCCAAATTGTGCAGCCTCATTCTCCGGGACGGCGATCTGACGCTGGCGCTGAACACGCGGTATGTCTTCGCGGGCGTTCCGGAGGAGCTGGATCTGCGGGACATCGACGGCATCCGCAAGTGGTTCACCGCCTCGCTGGCCGGTATGGGCAATCTGCTGGATCTGATAACGGAAAGCCCTGCTCTGACCGGTGCGGCAGAATAAGGAGAAGAATATGGAAGAAAAGAACACGAACATGACGGACGAACATCTGTCGCGGCAGCTTCGCAAGAGCAAGGGCGGCAAATTGGGCGGCAAATTCCTTTCGCTGCTGGGCGGTGTGGCCGCCATCGCAGGTATCATTCTGGGCGGCAACATCGTGCTGATCGTCATCGGCGGTGTGATCCTCGGCTTAGGGCAGATGGTGCAGAGCAAGTCCAAGGGCAATGCAAACCAGCAGACCTTTCAGGCCATCGCCCCGGACATTGTGGGCGCTGCCTTTGAAAACGTGCAGATGGAACCCTCGCCGCATCTTCTGAACGCAGAGGACACGAACATTCCCCTGCCCAGCCACACCCATTGCAGCGGCAGCGGGTATGTCCGGGGAACGTATCGTGGCCTGACCACGGAGCTGTGTACCGTCAGGCTGACGGAGGTCAGCGAGGTCCAGCGTGAGGAGACCGGCCTGTGGGAAAAGAACGAGCAGGAGGTCTACACCGGCCAGTGGATGCTGTGCCAGCTGAACCGGGAATTTCCCACATGGCTGACCATCTGGCCGCAGGCCAGGCTGGATAAGCTGTTTGGCGCCAAGGCCATCAAAACAGGCAACGAGGACTTTGACAAGCGCTTCTATCTGAGCAGCGACGATGCGCAGGCAGCCCTTTGTATCCTGACCCCCGGCCGTATAGAGCAGATCCTGACACTGGCGGATTCCTCCTTCGGTAAATTTGCCGTAAACCTCAATCGTGACGGCAGACTGTATCTTGCCGTTCACAGCGGACATGGCTTTTTCGATGTCGGCAAGGGTCGGGAAAATCCGGCGCAGCTGCGCCAGCGCTTTACCCGTGAGCTGCGCTGGTTCACGGATATGATCGACACATTCCACGGCGTGTAAGGGAGGTGGGCAATATGCCTCTTTGGCTCGCTGTTGTGCTGCTGTTGCTGTCGTTGCTGGGAATAGTCCTCTCCCGTCGTTACCTGTGTAAACCGATGCAAATCGTCTGTATCATTCTCTGTGTCTTGCTGGCATTGGCAAGCGCCGCATATATCGGGCTGACCATTTTGTTTGTGGATGCCGTGCGGCACCAGCCGCCGGTATCGTAAAAAGAGGTTCCCGCCCATGGCGGCAGGAAGGAGAACGTATGAAAAGTATCAAAGTCATCGTGATCGGTTTCACTCTCGCGATAGCGCTTGTGGCATGCCCCATAGAATATACGCGGAATATCACGGCGGGAACCGGCTTCATTCTCGGGGCTGTGCTGATGGCATGGCTCGGGGTCCGTCAGCGGAAAGGCGCATGGAGGGAATACGAGGATACCGTGCGGCAGTACACAGGCACCACGATGATGAAGGTGGTATGGATCGAGGAATCGGTCGATGAAAGGTGGGAACACCAGGAGGACGGCAGTGATCAGCTGCGCCGGGAAACGAGCTATCTGCCGACCTATGAGTACACAGTGAATGGCAGGACCTATCGGTACGCAAGCCGTCAGACCCTTTCCAGCAAGCGGGAACTGGGCCAGCAGGTGGTCGGATATTATGACCCCAAGCAGCCCGACCGCATTACGGAAAACAGACCCCGAAAGCCTGTTTTCGGCGGATTCCTCTTCTTCGCGTTTGCCGCCTTCCTGCTTTGGTTCGGCATGATGACGTTCGCCGGTCAAGTTACCATCTCCTGATGCCAGGCATGTATAACCACTGCGATTAGGGATACAGTTCCGGAACAACCGTCTGCGCGGTAGAGAGGAATAACAAAAAACAGAAGCAAAAAGCGAGGGCACACAGAATGCCTTCGCTTTTTTGCTTCTGTTCTGCACACCTGAAACTGTCAGCTAACAGTAATAAGGTTGAATTAGTTCCTTATCGCTGTTAATACAAGGGTTTGCGGCACTTTTTATTGCTCTTGGCTGTTCGATTTCCAGACCTGACA
>CAVELT010000102.1:0-7035 GCA_963616545.1 Dysosmobacter segnis
TAAAGGAGGCGGCTATGGAGCTGAAATTAAGACCGGCAGAGGAATGCCGATATGATGCGGTATCTCTCGGGGAGGTGATGCTGCGGCTGGATCCCGGCGAGGACAGAATCCGCACGGCGCGGCAGTTTCGTGTCTGGGAGGGCGGCGGCGAATACAATGTGATCCGCTCCCTCAGAAAGTGCTTCGGGCTTCGGACGGCGGTGCTGACGGCACTGGCGGACAATGAGGTGGGGCATCTCGTGGAGGATTTTATTCTTCAGGGCGGCGTGGACAGCAGCCATATCCTCTGGATGGAGACCGACGGCATCGGCAGAAGCTGCCGGAACGGTCTCAATTTCACGGAGCGGGGCTTCGGCATCCGGGGCAGCAAGGGCTGCTCGGACCGCTTCAATACCGCCATCTCCAAGGCCCGGCCGGAGGACTTCGACTTTGACTATCTCTTCGGCACCCTGGGCGTGCGCTGGTTCCATACCGGCGGCGTGTATGCAGGACTGTCTGTTCAGTCTGCGGAAACCGTGGTGCGGGCCATCAAAACCGCCAAGAAATACGGGACCGTGGTTTCCTATGATCTTAACTACCGGCCGTCTCTCTGGTCTGCCAACGGCGGCAATGCCCGGGCGCAGGAGGTGAACCGGGAAATTGCAAAGTATGTGGATGTGATTCTGGGAAATGAGCATGATTTCACAGATTGTCTCGGACTCCGGGTCGAAGGGCAGGAGAAGGATCGGGAGCAGCTGCCGCTGGAGGGCTACCGGAAGATGATCCAGGAGGCCGTGAAGGAATTTCCGAATTTACAGGTGGTGGGCACCAGTCTCCGCACCGTGCACTCTGCCTCTGTCAATGACTGGTCCGCCCTTTGCTGGGCCGACGGAGAGATCTACACCTCCAGGGAATACCCGCACCTTGAGGTATGGGACCGGGTCGGCGGCGGTGACTGCTTCGCTTCCGGCCTGATTTACGGGCTGATGACAGACGGCGATCCGCAGCATGCAGTGGAGCTTGGGGCAGCCCACGGGGCGCTGGTTATGACCACCCCCGGCGACAATTCTATGGCCACGAAGGAAGAAGTAGAGGCGCTGGCTGCCGGCGCCGGTGCGAGAATTAAGAGATAAAATAAAAAGCACCCCTTGGGGTGCTTTTTTATCGCTTCATCCACCGGGCGCCCCGCAAGCCAAGCTTGCGCTGAGCCCGGTGGATAGAGATTACAGCGTCTCGCCGGTCAGCATGGTGTATGCTTCCTTGTAGAGCGCGATGGTCTTGTCCACGATTTCCTGAGGAAGGGTGTCGTTGTTGTCCGGGTTTGCCTTCAGCCAGTTGCGTACGAACTGCTTGTCGAAGGAGGCCTGTCCCTTGCCGGCCTCATAGCCCTCCAGTCTCCAGAAGCGGCTGGAATCCGGGGTCAGCACTTCATCCGCGAGAACAACATTACCCTGCTCATCCAGACCGAACTCAAACTTGGTGTCGGCGATGATGATGCCGCGGCTCAGCGCATAGTCGGCACACTTCTTGTATACCGCAATGGTGGCATCCTTGATCTTTGTGGCGATCTCCTCACCGTGACCCGGGAAGGCCTTCTCCAGCACCTCGATGGACTGCTCGAAGTTGATGTTCTCGTCATGATCGCCGAGATCTGCCTTGGTGGAAGGGGTGTACAGCGGCTCAGGCAGCTTCTCGCACTCCTTCAGGCCCTCCGGCAGCTTCAGGCCGCAGATGGTGCCGTCCTTCTTATAGTTTTCCCAGCCGGAGCCGGTGATGTATCCCCGCACAATGCACTCGATGGGGATCATGGTGAGCTTCTTGCAGAGGGTGGATCTTCCCTCAAACTGCTCGTTCCGGAAAAACTCCGGCATGTCCTTGGTATCCACGGATACCAGATCGTTCGGGATCACATCCTTTGTGAGATCGAACCAGAACTTGGACATCTGGGTCAGAATTTTTCCCTTGTCCGTGATCTGATTGTTGAGAATCACGTCAAAAGCAGAAATTCTGTCTGTTGCTACCATCAGCAGGTTCTCGCCGAGATCGTAGATCTCACGAACCTTGCCTTCCTTTACAGGCTTAAATTCGGTCATTGGTATACATCCTCCCTATTTTCCTCAGTAAACACACCTACTATAAATCATTTCCCGCACTTTACAATAGGGAAAGTGCCGAACTTGCCGAAAAAACGTCATTGTACGGGATTTTGTTCTTGAGTGGTATCAACATATTATGGTAACATTGAACAAAATTAAGTGAGCTTGCACGAAAAACTTGTGCAGGTTTGCGCGCAGCAATCCGGTATCAGCAATGACGATGGGGGACCGCCATGGAAAAAACAGAAAAAAACGGAGCAGTGATGGCTGCAGAGAAGCCGAGAAAGTTCGAAAAGAAGGTCGAGTACATCGAGCTTTTTTTTGACCTGATCTTTGTATACAGTTTTCGCTCCATCAATTCTCTTTTTCACCATGTGGAGGAGGGCTTCCCTTCGGCGGCGCTGATGGGCTCCTTCTGCTTCCTGATGCTGGTGGCGGTGCAGGTGTGGTTCTTCTCCACCATGTTCTTCAACCGCTACGGACGGAAATCTCTGCGGGACTACATCAGCATTCTCATCAACATGTATTTTCTCTACTACATGGCATCGGATTCCATGCTGGACTGGACAGTTCACTATGTCCGCTACCATGTGGCTTGGGCCTGCATCATGCTGAATCTGAGCTACCGGAGTCTCGACAAGCTCCGGCACGGCAGCCATATCGATGAAATAGACCGGCATATTTTACAGAGCAACTGCTCCGCCGAGCTGCTGCAGGCGGGGCTCATCTTCCTGACGATTCCCCTGTACCAGCTGACGGGAGTCATGATCTCGCCGCTGGCGCTCCTTTTCGGCTTTGCCGCGAAGTGGTTTGAGTACCGCTATTACAAGCTTCGTCCCGTAGACTTCCCCCACCTCTCCGAGCGGGTCCTGCTGCTGGTGATTCTGACCTTCGGCGAAATGATCATCGGCATCTCTGCCTACTTCGATGCGGGAGACCAGGTGATCATGAATGTCAGTGCCTTCCTCGTGGTGGTGCTCATGTTCCTGTCCTACGGCTTCTTCTATGACAATGCGCTCTATCATCAGAAGCAGACCAGCGGCCTCGGCTATCTCACCCGCCATGTTTTTCTGATCTGCGTCATCAATACCACCACCATTGCCCTGGAGCTGGGCGCGAGAAAGGGCATCGACCAGAACAGCCGTCTCATTTTTGTAATCCTCTGCATGATGCTGTACTACGGTGTGCTGCTGTCGCTGGTCCGGTACCGGAAGGCGGAGCTCGCTGAAACCAAGGGCTTCATCGGCATTACCGTGCTGATGATGGGCATTTATGCCATCTGCATGCTCTATGCCGGCGGTACTCCGGTGATCGCCTTCCTGGTGACCGTGCTGTACTGCCTCCTGAACCTCCTGCTCCGCTTCCGGGACTACCACCGCCAGACCGGCAAGAAGCTGCACTTCGGTTCGTACCTGGAATAATTCATCACCATCAAAAAACGGCTCTCCGGGGACAAATAAAAGCTTGTCCTCGGAGAGCTGTTTTTATGTTATTTCTTCGCAGCCTCTTCCTCGTCCTCCAGATTCCGGGAAACGGTCATTTCCTGGTTGTCGATATGCTCCTTCATGAGGGCCTTCGCGCGGATGATATCGCGGATGCGGATGGCCTCCAGGATACTCTCATGCTCGGAGATCAGGATGCCGCGCTGCGCCTCGTCCTTGATGTATTCGAGACGATAGCGGTACATCTGCTCCCGGAGATTGTTGATCATCTGCACGAGCCGCTTGTTGTTGGAGGCGTTGTAGATGATGTCGTGGTAGGCCTCGTCTGCCTCGGCGATCTGCATTTCCGTGCCGGATTCCACGGCCTTTTTGAAATTCTCCTGGGCCTTGCTGAGCTCCTCCAGCTCCTCCTCGGTGATGCGCTGACAGGCCAGATCCGTGGCCAGTGCCTCGAGCGCACCGCGCACCTCCAGCACGTCCTGGAGGGACTTGTGAGAGATCTTGGCAACCTCGGCGCCGCGGCGGGGGATCATCAGCACGAGTCCCTCCAGCTCCAGCTTCCGGATGGCCTCGCGGATGGGAGTGCGGGACACGCCCAGCTTCTCGGCGAGCTGAATCTCCATGAGCCGCTCGCCGGGCTTCAGCTCCCCCTTCAGGATGGCTTGCCGCAGGGTATTGAAGACGAGATCCCGAAGCGGCAGATATTCATTCATGTTTACGGTAAAATCACTCATAGCATTCTTCTCCCTTTGGATGTTCAGACTTTCGGATTGTACGGTTCTGTCAGATAGACCTGTTTGGCCAGGGCCTTGCCCTGCCCCCAGCGCAGCAGCTTGTAGCAGGCTTCGGCTTTTGCCGGATCCCGGAAGATACCGAAGACCGTGGGGCCGGAGCCGGACATCATGGCATTCATGGCGCCGGATTCCCGCATCAGCTTTTTCAGGGCTTCAATTTCCGGATAGGCAGTGCAGGTGACCGTCTCCAGGATATTGCCGAGGCTGCCGGCCAGAGCCGTGAGATTGCCCTGCTGCAGAGCTGTGACAGCAGCTTCCACATCGGGATGGGCCTCTGCAGGACGTTCGGCGACATGAAGGTTCGTATAAACGTACTTCGTGGATACCGAGACGGCGGGCTTTGCCAGCACAATCCGGCAGCGAGGCATGGGCGGCAGCGGTGTCAGGAGCTCACCGATGCCTTCGGAAAGCATGGTGCCCCGGCGGAGACAGAAGGGAATGTCAGCCCCCAGCTTCACGCCGCGTGCCTCCAGGGCCTGCGGCGTCAGCCCCAGCCGGAAGATCCGGTTCATGCCGTAGAGTACCGCGGCGGCATCCGAGGAGCCGCCGGCCATGCCGGCGGCCACCGGGATCACCTTCCGAAGGGAAAGCTCCACACCGTCCGTGATGCCGTAT
The DNA here is from genome assembly GCA_963616545.1 of Dysosmobacter segnis. GTDB lineage: Bacteria > Bacillota > Clostridia > Lachnospirales > Lachnospiraceae > Oribacterium. Next base: position 4,927 of record CAVELT010000102.1, read on the forward strand.
TCCTCCATCAGGAGCTGTGCGGCGCGGTACATCAGATTGTTTTCGTTTACCGGCAGAAAGGGAAGATTGGTTTTCAGGCGGATGCCCGGCTGTCGGCTGCGGCGGATGCTGACATCGTCATGCAGACGAACCGACTGCATGATCATGCGGACATCGTGATAGCCGTCCTCTCGAAGACGGAGTACATCCAGCGACAGGTTGATCTTCCCGTGGGCCTGCAGTTTCAAGCTGTCCATGCGACCTCCATGTGTCAAATCACTGTCTTTGACTCTTGTATACAATTCTTTTTCTGGTATTTTACCCAGTTTTATGTTTTTTCGCAAGTACATCGGAACGGGATTTTTCCGAAGATCTGCGGAAAACAGCAGAATTCCGGAAGATTTCAGAATGATTTCAGAATTTACGGGAATAGCGACTATTGACAGAGGTGACAGATTGTCACTATACTATGGCCAGTTCGAAAGGTGACAATCTGTCATCATTAACAAAAACACAATACAGATTAAGGAGGAGCTATGCCAAGTGAGCGTTTTCTGAAGCTCAGTGAGGAAAAGCAGAAGCGGATCCTGGAGGCGGCGGTAAATGAGTTCGCCCGGGTGCCCTTCGAAAATGTTTCCATCAACCAGATCATCCGGGATGCCGACATTTCCCGGGGAAGCTTTTATACCTATTTTGAAGACAAGCGGGATCTTCTCGGCTACATTTTCCAGTGCAACGGCAGGCAGATGTTTGCCTCGCTGCGGGAGACGCTGCTGGAGAAGAAGGGGAATCTCTGGCAGACCCTGGACAGCTGGATGGTGCGGATGCTGGCCTGCCGTTATGAGGAGGTCGTGCAGAAGAACATCCGGATCATGGCCAATACCGGCTTCAGTCAGGAGTCGGAGATCTTTCGGGGACCCCGCTTCTGTGAGGCGGAAAATCAGAGAAAAGCGCATGTGGATGAGGAGATCTGCTGGCTGATTGAGCACGTGGATCCGGCCTGTCTCGATGTGACGAAGCCCTTCCCGGAGCTGAAGACCCTGTTTCAGCTGCTGATCGGCACCACCATGATGTCGCTGATCGGTACGCTTGTCCATGAAAATGGTGAAGAGAAGACATTAAAAAAATACAGAACCATGCTGGAGATCTTCCGCTATGGTGCCTGTCCGAGAGAGAGGAGTGCAGAATGAAAAAAGGAATCAAGATTGCCGCCGGAGCGGTTGTTGCCATCGGTGTGCTGGCCCTGGTGCTGCAGCGAATGCTGCAGCCGGCGGAGGCCGTACAGACCAAGTCCCTGCCGACGGTGACATTGACGCGCATGAGCCAGGGAAGTATCGCCAACAGCATTTCCCTGATGGGCACCATCGAGCCCTCCGATACCTATGCGGTGATGCCCAAGGCGGCAGGCGAGGTGCTGGAGTGCTATGTGGAGAACGGCCAGTTTGTGCATAAGGGAGATCCCATCGTGAAGCTGGACAACCAGAAGCAGATCGATGCGGCGAAGTATACGCTGGAGCAGGCCAATGTCAGCGCCACCACAGCCCGGGACGCGCTCAGTCGTATGACTCCCCTCTACGAGGCCGGCGACATCTCTGCCCAGGATTATGAGTCCACCAAGGCCCAGGCAGACGCCGCAGAGGCTCAGGCAGCCAGCGCGAAGCTGAATTATGACACCCAGGTGGAATATGCCACCGTGACGGCGCCGGCGGACGGTACCGTTGAAAATAAGAACATCACGGTCAATGCCATGGTTTCCCAGCAGTCCCAGCTCTGCATCCTGACCGGCAGCGGGGCGAAGACCCTTCATTTCAATGTGACCGAGGATGTCATGGAGAATCTGGAGCTCGGCGAGACGGTGACGGTGGAGAAGAACGGCGGCAGCTACGAGGGTACGGTGACGGAGATCGGCCATGTGGTGAATGCCCAGACCGGCCTGTTCCCGGTGAAGGCGGAGCTTTCCGATGCGGATACGCTGGCCGACGGCAGCTCTGCGAAGCTGACGGTGGTGAATGAGCATGCCGAGAATGTGAGCCTGCTGCCCCTGGACTGCCTGTATTATTCCAACGGCAATCCCTATGTTTATGTATATGAAGATGGTCTCGTGCATAAGAGAGACCTGACGCTGGGCAT
>CAVELT010000102.1:7192-10155 GCA_963616545.1 Dysosmobacter segnis
GCGTCCGCAGAAGCCGAGACCGCAGCATAAGAGAGAGGGCACAGAATGGAAAAAATAACGAAATTTGTCCTGCGGAGGCCGGTGACCACCTTCCTCTGCGTGCTCTGCCTGGTGTTCTTCGGCGGCATGTCCGTGATGAATTCCAAGCTGGAGCTCATGAGCGACATGGACTTCCCGATGATGATCGTCACCACCGCTTATCCCGGCGCCTCTCCGGAGGACGTGAAGGAGCTGGTGACGAAGCCCATCGAGGACGGCGTGGCGGTGCTCTCCAATGTAGACACCATTCAGTCCTCCTCCAGCGAGAATTATTCCCTGGTGATGATCCGCTACAATTACGGTACGGACATGGATGAGGCCTATGATGAGCTGAAGAAAAAGGTAGATACCCTGAAGTCCTCCCTGCCGGACGATGCCAACGATCCCTCCTTCATGGAGATGAACATCAATGAGCAGGCTTCTATGACGCTGGCAGTCAACAACCCGTCACAGGAGAACATGTACAATTATGTGGAGAATGACATCAAGCCGGAGTTTGAGAAGCTGTCCACTGTGGCCTCCATCAGCGCCAGCGGCGGTCAGGAGCAGTATGTCCGGGTACAGCTGCGGGCAGACAAGCTGAACCAGTATCATCTCACCATGAGCTCGGTGGTCTCTGCCATGAGCAGCGCGGACTTCAGTTATCCGGCCGGCACCACCGGCGTGGGCACGCAGGATCTGTCAGTCACCACCGGCGTGAGCTATGATGATGTGGAGAGCCTCCGGAACATGCCCATCGTGACCGGCAACGGCAATACGATTTATCTTCGGGACATTGCCGATGTGGGCACGGCGCTGCAGGATCAGAGCGCCATCGGCCGCTTCAACGGCACGGACACCATTACCCTCGGCATCACAAAGGTGCAGGAGGATTCTGCGGTGACGCTGTCCACCCAGGTGCAGGAGGAGATCCGGAAGCTGCAGGCGGCAGATCCGGAGCTGGAGATCACCATTATTGACGACAGTGCGGATACCATCAAGTCCTCTCTGTCCAGCGTGTTTGAGACCATGATCATGGCGGTTATCATCTCCATGGCCATCATTTTCTTCTTCTTCGGCGACTGGAAGGCGTCATTGATCGTCGGCACATCCATCCCCATCGCCATTCTGGGTGCCCTGGTGTTCATGTGGGCCATGGGCTATTCCCTGAACATGATCACCATGTCCGCTCTGGTGCTGGGCGTCGGCATGATGGTGGACAACTCCACTGTCGTGCTGGAGGCCTGCTTCCGGGCCATGGATCGCTATACGGATGCCAACGGCCGGACACGGCGGGAGGCGGCCATCGATTCCATCAAGACCGTCGGCGGCTCCGTTTTCGGCTCCACCGTCACCACCTGCGTGGTATTTATCCCGCTGGGCTTCATGAACGGCCTGTCCGGTCAGTTCTTTGCCCCGCTGGGCTTCACCATTGTGTTCTGTATGGTGGCGTCACTGATTTCGGCCATCACCATTGTGCCGCTTTGCTACGTTTACTATAAGCCCAACGAGAACACCAAGGCGCCGGCCTATAAGGCGGTGCGGAGCATGCAGGATGCTTACCGCAGCATCATGGAGAAGCTGCTGCGGAAGAAGAAAACGGTCATGCTGACCACGATTCTTCTGCTGATCCTGTCCTTCGTGCTGGCTTCGCAGCTCAAGATGGAGCTGATGCCCCAGACAGATGAGGGCACCATCAGCATTTCTGTAGAGACCCGTCCGGACCTGAAAATTGAGGAAGTGGACAAGATCCTGACGAAGATCGAAACCATGGTGGCAGAGGACAGCGATACCGACCGCTATATGGTACAGAGCGGCGGCTCCGGCATTTCCGCGATCTACAGCGGCGGCGGTTCCACGGTGACGGCGTACCTGAAGAGCGACCGCTCCATGAAGACGAAGGAGAAGGCGGACCTCTGGCGGAAGGCGCTGGACAGCATGCCGGATGCGGTGATCACCGTCGAGTCCTCCAGCATGATGTCTACGATGTCCTCGAATTCGACCAGCTACGAGAGCATCCTGCAGGCAGCGGACTATGACAAGCTGAAGGAAGCCAGCGATGCCATCGTTGCGGACCTCCAGGCAAGGGACGATGTGACGGCGGTGCACTCCAGTCTGGAAAATGCGGCGCCGTTGGTGAAGATCAAGGTGGATCCCATCAAGGCGGCGGCAGAGGGACTGGCGCCGGTACAGGTCGGCCAGACCGTGAACATGCTGCTCTCCGGCAAGGAGGCCATGACCATGGACGTGGACGGCCAGAACGTTTCCGTGATGGTGGAGTATCCGGAGGAGGATTATGACAGCCTGGAGAAGGTAAAGAACATCATGCTGACCACGGCAGCAGGCACCAGTGTGAAGCTGGACAACATTGCGGATGTGGTCTTCGAGGATTCACCCTCCAGCATTACCCGGGTAGACCGGAAGTATCAGGCCACCATCACAGCGGACTATACGGAATCTGCTTCCGCTAAAGCACAGCAGGAAATCGACAGTGCAGTCATCAGCAAGTACCTGAACGACGATGTGGAGAAGGCGGACAGTGCGGTGACCACTCGGATGAACGAGGAATTCAGCTCCCTGGGCATGGCCATTTCCATCGCCATCTTCCTGGTCTTCGTGGTGATGGCGGCACAGTTTGAGTCCATGCGCTACAGCTTCATGGTCATGACCACGATCCCATTCTCGCTGATCGGCTCCTTCGGTCTCCTGTGGCTCTGCAATTCCTCCATTTCCATGGTATCCCTTCTGGGCTTCCTGATGCTGGTGGGAACCGTGGTGAACAACGGTATCCTCTATGTGGACACCGTGAACCAGTTCAAGGAGGAGATGCCGCTGAAGAAGGCGCTTATCGAGGCCGGCGCGACGCGTCTTCGTCCGATTCTGCTGACGACCCTCACCACCGTGGTTTCCATGGTGCCCATGGCCATCGGCTTCGGCGACAACGG
>CAVELT010000103.1:0-9700 GCA_963616545.1 Dysosmobacter segnis
ATGTTGTCCATCACCTTCTGCAGCTCCATCATGGGTGCATCGGAAACCGCCGCCCGCTGCATCTCATAGAGGGCAAGCTGCACATAGCAGAGGGTCTCCGTGCCCAGCATTTCCCGGAGCACGATGGCATTGTCATAGGCCCGCTGCAGGTTGCTGGCGATGGAGTCCGGATTCTCCGGATCATAGCAGTAGCGCCGCAGGAAATCCTCCTTGTCCTTGTAGATGTCCGGAATCTCCAGCTGCGCGCAGAACTCCTGATGGATGTCCTCCGGGCCGTCGATCATTTTATCATAATACTGGGAGAAAAAGCGAATGGTTGTATACACACGCTCCGTGTAGCGTCCCAGCCAAAGAATGCTGTCCTTCTGCTCTAACGAGATAATACCCATGTGTCCTTAAATCCTCCTCCCTGAGATGAGTTCACAATAAAGGAATCCGGGTTGGTGGAATAGCGGGTCAGTCCGCTCTTCCATACTCTGGCCTCATCACTCATCAAAACAAATGCACGAAGGTCCGCCTTGCGCGGCACCATGCCGTCCTTGTCCATGATATCGATATCCTGGAAATCGATGACCTCCTGGGCAATGAAGCGCCGGGGCTCCCGCTTGAGAAGGGCAATGAAGTCCTCCTTCTCCTGCTTCGTCATCTTGTTGGCAAAAACCACGCCGTAGCCGCCGGCCTCCGCCACATCCTTCAGCACGAGACGGTCGAAGTGCTCCAGCACAAACTTCATGTCATCCTCATAGTACGGAAGATAGGTGGGCGCATTCTTGAGGATGGCCTCCTCTCCGAGATAATACTTGATCATCTTCGGCACGAAGTAATAGATGCCCTTGTCATCCGCCACGCCGTTGCCCGGCGCATTCATGATGGCCACATTTCCCTTCTTGTAGACATCGTAAATGTGCGGGATGCCGATGAGGGACTCGGGGTTGAAGTTCAGAGGATCCAGATATTCCGTGGAGATTCGGGAATACACCACACCCACCTGCTGCTTCCGGCCGGAGTAGTCCACAAAGTAGAGGTGATCGTTCTCCACCGTCAGCTCATGGCCGTTGACCAGCACGGCGCCGGTCTGCTCTGCCAGGTAGGAATGCTCAAAATAGGCGGCATTGTAGCGGCCCGGCGTCAGGATCACGGGAACCCCGCCGGTGCTGACATAGTCCATGACCTGCCGCAGCATCTTCGGATAATCCCGGTTGTCCGCAATGGGCACCTCATGGAAGGTATCCGGTGAGGCGCGGCGCTCGAGATCCCGGGCAATGAGGGGATAGGAGGCACCGGAGGGCACCCGGAGGTTGTCCTCCAGAATATACCATTCATTGTCCTTGCCGAGGACGAGGTCAATGCCGGCGATGTGGGTGCTGACGGAGCGGGGCGGTGTCACATCCTCGCACTGGGCCATGTAGCCGCTGCCCGCATAGACGAACTCCTCCGGCACCACGCCGTCCTTTATGATCTTCTTGTCGTGGTAGATATCCTGGATGAAGCAGTTCAATGCTGTCACTCGCTGCTTCAGTCCCTTCTCCAGATAATCGAATTCCTTCTTCTCAATCACCCGGGGAATCGGGTCGAAGGGAAAAAGCTGCTCATGAAACACATGATTCTTGTAAATGCCGAATTTCACACCATAGCGGGCCAGCAGCTCATTGATGCTCTCTTTTCGGCTGAGCAGCTGAAGCTTTGAAAAATCCATACTCAATATCCTCCCCCAAAAAAGTCCCTGCTCCGGGCACAAGCCAAGTTTTCTGTCACGCGGGCCGCGTGATAACAAAAAGGGCGCACAGAAATAATTTCTGCACGCCCTTGTACGCTCTTTTGTGCCTGCCGGGTTATGCCGCTGACGTTCCCGGAATCAGGTAAGTGTTTTCATTATGTCGAAGATGCGGCGGGCTGTCAAATTCCCGCTGGTTATACTTTCCATGCCGAACAGCGGAAGCCGGGCCAGCTGCCGGCTGAAATCCTCCAGTGTCCGCAGCTCATAGGCCTCCGGCACCACGCCGCCGTAAACCGCCTTCTCCAGAATTTCCGATACCCGGAGGTAGGTTCCTGCCGGAAACTGCGGGAAGCGCTCCGCGAGCTGCCGATCGGTCTCCGCCGCCGCAAGCCCCAGCGTCACCGGAATCCCGCATACCCGCAGCTGCCGGAGGATCCGCTCCTGCAGGAAAGCGATCTTTTTTTCCGGCGGCAGCCGATGGTAGCGCCGCCGATCCCGCCGGAGCAGCACGGTCTGCCGCAGCAGAAGCAGCATGACGGCAAGCATCAGAAGCAGCAGCACAAGCACCAGAAGGCCCAGCAGATACTGCCCCCATAAGACAAGCTTCCTTACGGATGTCTCCCTTTCGGAGGCCCGCGGATGTCCGGAGGCTTCTCTGCTGCTCAGTACGTCCATCTCCTCCTGACTCTTCTCCTCTGCCGCTGTTTTGTGCACCAGCTCCGGCGCATTGACCATCTGCTGCAGCAGCACCGCATCGTAGTAGTAGCCCGGTGTCACATCCACGGGAAGCCAGCCTATGCCGTCAAAGTAAATTTCCACCCAGGCATGGGCATCCCTTCCGCTCAGCTCCACGCTGCCGTCGGAACTCTGCAGAAAAGCAGCCTCCGAAGCATAATAGCCCTCCACATACCGGGTGGGGATACCCTGCAGCCGCAGGGCCTCTGCCGCCGCAGCGGCAAACAGTACGGCATTGCCCTCCTTGGATGTACACAGCATCCAGCGGATGGGATCCGTATCCGCCGGTGCCGCCGCCGGATTCTCTGTATACTGTATCTTCTCACTCAATACCCGCCGTACCCGGCTCACCGCCCGGTAAATGCCGGCATTTTCCGTATCGTAATCCGTCCAGAAGAACTGCTGCAGCAAATCTGTCAGGTCCGGGTCTGTCTCTGTATAGAGCGCATGGACCAGTGTCCGGTATTCCGCCTCCGCACTGCAGTAATTCTGCTGCGCCTCGGTTTGCGGCGCCGTCAGCCAGTCCGCTGCCGTGAGCAGCTCGGCGGGCCGACTGTCCGAACGCTCCCGCAGGCTGTACTTCCGCTCCCCCAGCAGTCCCGAGGATGTATAGCGGTTATCCAGCTCCCGATGCAAATGCTGTTCGTCCAACAGCGATACGGTGGCCGGCAGATAAAGATAGGCCCGGGAGGCCTGCTCCACCCGGATCTCGAGGCGGTTCTCCGGCGGCTTTTCCCCGCCGCCGAGACTCCAGTATTCCGCCGGCGCCTTCAGCACGGAGAAGCCGCGGGTCTGCAGCCACTGCAGCATACCGCTGCGATCCTCTGTGCTGAAGTCACTGCGGCGCAGGGGCTGCCAGCAGCCGTCGGCATAACGGCCGCCCACAAAGCCCCGGAGGTACAGGTTTTTCGCCAGCGTGCTGCTGACGGTCAGCATATGCTCTTCCGATGCCTGCAGCTCCCCGGCCTGACGAAGGTCTCCCTCCGGCAGGGTATCCTTCCCGTAGCGGAGCTCCCGGATCGTCTTCTCCGTGCCGCTGCGGAAATTGCGTACCGCGGTAATCTCGCCCCTCCGGTCCATGCCGATGCAAAGCAGGAGAAACAGCCCTGCGCCTGCCGTCCATATGACGCGTCGCCGGCTGAACTGCTCCCCCTCTGTCATCCATTCTCCGAGGAAGGCCGTGAGCAGCAGCACTGCGGCCATAGGCACACTGCAGCCGCTGAGCAGCGGGAGCAGCAGGATCAGGAGACAGGCGAATCCCTTCAGAAAATGACTCCTGCAGTAAAAAGAAAGGGGAAAGAAGCCCGCCAGACAGAACAAAAAGCGGACAAAGGCAGGGCTCGCTGCCGTACCAAGGTCGTCCCGCACCGGAAGCCCCGCATCAAAGCCTTCATTCCAGATCGCAAACAGGCGGTTCTGAAAGGAGAAAAAGCCCGCCAGCACCTGTGCGGGTCCCAGCAGCAGAAAAAGCAGCAGTATGGGAAGCAAAAGGACCGCCGCCGGCAATCGTCCCTTCCTGCGTCCTTGATATTCCCGAAAGCAGATCGCCAGCAAAAAGCCGCCCAGCATATGAAGCAGTGCCAGGAGCTTCTGCTGCCGGTTCAGCTCCGGTACAAAGGCCGTCATCTGCAATGCACAGCTCAGAAGCAGCAGAAAAAGCAGCAGGAGACGCCAGCACCAGGCAGCCCGGGCACTGATTTTGTTTTTGATCCGCTTCTCTGTCACCTGCTTCTTTTCCTTTCCTCTTCTCCATGCGAAACCGCTGCCCGATCCGCCGTTAAACCGTCACTCTGATCCGATATTCTTTTTCAGCCTCCAGCTGCACCGGAAGACGCAGCAGCACCGCCTTGCTGCCCAGCTTTTCTGCCGAAACACTGTCCCTGTCTGTCTCCGCATTCAGTACGGTGACGCCAAGCTGCTCCGACAGGCTCGTCAGTTCCCGGCTGCAGCCTCCCGCCGACAGCACCAGCAGTCTGGAAAAGCGGCTCTGCAGATGCTCCAGCAGAAAGTAGCGAAGACCTGTGCCGCTTTCCCAAGGAATGGGCTGACTGAGCCAGCACAGCAGCTGCTGTCGAAAGGTCCGGATGTCCCGTACCTCCTGCAGCGAAATTCCCCGGGCCGAGGGCTGCAGCAGGCAGAAGGAAACCTGCTGCCGCAGCAGCGCCGCGCCCAGCGCCTCCGCATAGGAGCGGGCTGCTTCCAGAGCCGCTTCGGAAACCGCCTCGCCCTCCCGCATGCGTCCCAGATCCGGCAGGACTGCCACATCAAAATGCGCAGGATCTCCCGGCTCCCGGAGAATCAGCTCATCGAGCTTCCCGGAAAGCTTCCAATGAATGCCCCGCAGATCATCTCCCGGCTGATAGGACCGCAGATCAAAGGGCTCACTGAAGTCTGCACCCCGGCGGTTCTGCAGCTCGCCCTCTTCCCGGGATTCACCCGGATCGTCCCGGTACAGAGACACGGAAAGCCGCAGCGCAGCCGGCAGCACCAACACCTCCTGCCGGGGAAAATCCGGCAGCCTCTGGGCAAAAAGCTGCAGCAGATCCCGAACCCGAAGTCCCAGGCACTCCACCTCCAGTACGCCGCTGTGCGCCGCCGGAACCATAAAGCTGATGCGCTCCTGCCCCGCCCCCAGCGCGAAATGAATGCGTTCCGTGTATTCCCGGTCAAAGGACCGCCAGCGAAGGCGAAGCTCAGCCTCCACGCCCTGCGCCACCAGGAGATGTCCCCGATGCCGCACCTCAAAGCAAAGCGGCTGCTTTTTGCCCCGGCGATAACCGGTCGGAAGCGACAATGAAACCGAGATCCGCCTGGCATCATAGTACAAAAGAAGATTCCCGCACAGCGGCAGAAGGATCAGCAGCAATAATATGTAGAAAAGAAAGGGACTGCCGAAGCAGAAGAGCAGCACCCCGATGCCCAGGATAAAGAGCCCATAGCAGATTCGTTCCCGCGCCATGGACTACCTCAGCTCTCCGGCCGTCGGCGGCACCGTCTGCAGCAGCTCTGCCAGCACCTGCCGACCGTCAATGCCCTCTACCCGGGCCTGAGGCCGCAGCACCAGACGATGCGCGCAAGTATCCGCGAAGACCGCCTGTATGTCCTCCGGCACCACATAATTCCGTTCCCGCAGCACCGCATGGGCCCGGGCCATCCTGAGCAGCGCCGAGACACCGCGGGGAGAAACCCCCAGCTCCACCAGTACATGGCGGCGGCTGGCCTCTGCGAGACGCACCGCATAGCTGAGCACCTCATCCGTCGCCTTCACAGAATTCAGGTAATTCTGCACCTCCAGCACATTTTCCGCACTGCTTACCGCCTGCAGCTCCTGCAGGGGATTGTGATAACGCTGGGCCTTCAGAATGGCCAGCTGGGCCTCCGCAGAGGGATAGCCGATGGACAGCCGCACCATGAAGCGGTCCAGCTGCGACTCCGGCAGCGGCTGGGTGCCCGCCGCTCCCAGCGGGTTCTCCGTGGCAATGCAGATAAAGGGCTGCGGCAGCACATGGGTCACCCCGTCCACCGTGATGCTGTGCTCCTCCATGACCTCGAGAAGCGCCGCCTGGGTCTTCGGCGAGGTACGGTTGATCTCGTCCGCCAGCAGAAGCTGGGTATTGGCCGCTCCCTCATGATATTCAAAGCGCCGGGTCTCCCGATTGAACATGGAAAAGCCCGTGATATCCGAGGGCAGCGTATCCGTTGTGAACTGGATACGCTTATAGGAAAGCCCCAGTACCCGGGAAAAGGCCAGCGCCAATGTGGTTTTCCCCACTCCCGGTACATCCTCCAGCAGCACATGACCGCCGGCATAGATGGTCATGAGCACGCGCTCCGCCACCTCGTCCTTACCGATAAATGCCTTCTTCACCTCTGCCAGGATCTGCTTTGACTGCTCTACGATCATGCCTTCTCCTTACTGCTCTTTCGAATATTGCTGTCTGTGCTGCGCCTTGACTGCACTTTCTCATCCTCATCTTCGTTTTCATCCGTGCTGCTGCCCCGTGGCGGCACCGTCTCCTCTGTCCCGTCTGAAGCAGCATGCCGCGACAGATTCGAAGTGCTCGCCTTCGGGAGATTCGAAGCACCGACCCTCGTCGTCTCCGGGATGTCTGCGCTGCTGGCTCTTGCCGTCTCCGGGATGTCCGAAAGCGATGTGACCGTCGGTCCGCTCTCTTCCGCCAGTCCCAGAAGCTGCCGCAGCCGGTTCACCGCCGGCAGCAGAAGGGCATCGCAGCCTTCCTCCAGCGCCTCCTCTGTCTCCGCGGGATACGCCTCTGCCAGCGCCGCCAGCATTGCCTCCCGATCCGTATAGCCCGTCAGCGGATACTGCCAGCGCTCAATAAAGGCCTCCTCCGTGCCCGCCGGCACCTCGATCCGAAGCGCTGTGTCCTCGATGCCGAAGGAAAACGGGTTTTCCGGGGAAATGTCTTCGGCCCCGCCGAGCAGCTCCGGCACGAAGCTGTCAGCAAAGCGCAGCGTCAGCGGCTCCTCGGAGCTCGCATCTATGCCGGAGAAAGCGTCCCTTTCAATGCCGGAAAGACCGGCCGGGTCCATTTCGATCTCTCCCTCAAAACGAATCGCCGGCACCGTCAGCGTTCTGAGATACGGGCTCTCTGCAAAGGCCCGGCTTCCGATGGTGTCGAGATATGCGCCTTCCGGCAGCGCCAGTGTCTCCGCATCCACTGTCAGCTCTGTCACATAGGAGGGCGCACCGATCAGCTTCAGCATGCCGCCCTCCTCCCGATAGGGATAGAAGGCCGTCGGCTCATCCACCGGGTCTGCCCCGATCCACTGCCGCACGCGGTTTTCGGCCTCCAGCAGTCGGTTTTTCAGCTCCCGATCCACCTCCTCATCCTCCGGAAGCGTGAAGCTGTCCCAGTCGATAAGCTCAGAGCTCAAAAATCTCCACATATCCAGATAGGGCGAACCGAAGGATTCGCCGGTATAGCCGCCGGCAAAGCCGTAGCGCCACTGCAGCGCCACCGCCTCCGGATCCGTGCCCGCCGGCAGCTGCAGCTCTATCCTTTCGCATTCCTCCTCCTGCGTCCAGTCATGGTTCAGCTGGAAGGGGAAGTCGATATAAGCAGACAGCCCCGGCACCTCACCGCTCCGGATCGTGAGCTTCCGGAAATTCTCGCAGCCGTTGAAAAGGCCGTCATGGAGCTTTGCCCGCACATCATAGGCATCAAAGCTTTCTATGCTGACGCTTTCCAGGGCAAGGCAATTATAGAAGGCACCGTCCTGCAGTGCCAGGATACTGCCGTCGATCTCCGCGGTCTGAATGCCGGTTTCTGCAAAGGCTCCACTGCCGATCACATAGAATGCATCCGGCAGCATCAGCCTGCCGCCCAGCGAAGAACCATAAAAGGCCATATCATCGATATAGAAGGGCTCTCCATCCTCTGCCGGCTGAATCGTTAAGGAATAGCTTCCGCCGTCGCTGCTCTCCGTCTCCGCAAAGGCGCAGATATAGATCTCCTCTGTGCTCTCCGGCAGCTTCACCTCTCCGGCCATGCAGTTTCCGCTGCGCAGGGCCAGCCAGGGGGCGTCCTTTGCATTCAGAGCATAGAGCACGCGGGCATCGTCCTTCTCTGAGACCGTGAGCATCGTATAGCCCGCAACATCCTCCGTCTGCGCAAAGCTCGTCGCATTGCTGCCGTAGCCCTCGGCGCCGGTCGGCACGAAAAACTCAGACTGATCCTCTATCCAATCCATGATCAGCGGATCATAGTCATTCACCATAGTCGCCTTCGGTACATTGGAGGCCGCAAAGCGCAGCGCGGTGCAGCCGTCCAGAGCTCCATCGCCGATTTCAATGCTGCCGCTGCTCCCCGGCGTGCCGATGAGTATCCCCTCCAGCGCCGTGCAGTTTTCGAAGGCCGCATTACCGATTTTCTCTACGCTGTCCGGCAGCTCCGCCCAGCGCAGACTGCTGCTGCCGCGGAAGGCGCCGTCCGCAATTTCCTGTACAGAAAGCGCCGTGCCGTCCAGGGCCGTCACCGTACCGTCAAAGTCGCCGCCCGGAATCTCCTTCGGCGCCGACAAAAGCACAACGGCATTCTCACTTCCCTCCGCCGGAAGATAACAGTAGCCCTCCCGGGAAAGCAGCGAAAGCATCAGCTCAATGTCCGTGATGCCCGCCTGCGTCAGCTTCTCCTGCATATAGGCAAGCTGCGCCTCCGACCGGCAGAGTATCGTTCTGATGCTGCTGCCCCGGAAGCTGTCTGCTGCAAAACGGAGCTTCTCACAGCCGTTCAGCTGCAGCACCTCTGTGCTGTCCAGTTGGGAAAATGCCTTCGGCCCGATGCTGCTGACACCGTCCGGCAAGCTCTGTGTGCCCAGATTTGTCGGGAATACCGTATACAGCATCCCGTCATCGCGGATCAGACAGTTATCTTCTATATAATAGTAATGACCCTGTTCATCCCCGTCGACCGCCAGCGTATCGCCGTTTTTCCTGAGCTCCGCCGCATATTGCTGCGCAAAGGACAACAGCACGGACTCCTGCAGCACAATCCGACAGCTGCGGAGACTCGGCACACTGAGCGTCGGCAGCATTTCCGCCGTCTCCGCCTCCAGCGTCACCTGACACAGCCGGTTGTCCGTGGAAAGCTGCACCTTCTCCACCGATGTCGGCACAGAGAGCTCCTCTGTCAGATAAGGCACCGCCAGCAGCTCTGTCTTCGCCTTGTTGTAAAGCACGCCGTCCTCGGCGCTGTAGTACCGGTTTTCCTCGTCAACCGAATAGCCCTGCTCCACCCGCAGGCCCGTGCTGTCGGTATCGATGTAGCAGACCGAGGCCGGGATCTGCATATGATCCGCATACAGCTTCTCGAGCTCGTCATCTGTATCGTCAAAGTCAATGGCCTGGGTATATTCCGGCACCGCCAGCTCCTCCGTCATGCCCCGCATTGCCGCAGAAAGGCGCTGCAAAGCCCGGCTAAAGTAACCGTCATTTCCCGAAAAGCCGCACAGGGTCTGCACGTAGTAGAGATCACTGTCGCCCAGAATATCCTCATAAAAGCTGCCGTCCTCGCGGCGTGAAAACCAGTACTGCTTCAGCCGGATATCAAGCTTCTCCTGATCAAAATCGCCGAAGGCTCCCGGCTCCAGAATATGCCGTCCGCCGGCCACCAGATAGTCCCAACTAACCACCTTGCCGTCCTCCAGCCAGCCGGAGAAGAGCTTCGTCTGCTTTACGCCGTTCTCCCAGTCATAACCGTTGTTGTTCAGCGTATACTGGTCCGG
>CAVELT010000104.1:0-9693 GCA_963616545.1 Dysosmobacter segnis
ATACGGGTATACTCTGAAGGTATGGTAAACGGGCTGCATCCCCTCGGCGGGGAGCAACACTGAAATGAGGACGAAAAATTGAAGATTATTGATGCACTGCATCTGGCGTTTGACTATGTGCGCACGGATGAAAACGGCCAGGCTGTGGAGAAAACCAAGGCCCTGGACGATGTCAGCATAGAAATTGAAGAGGGCAGCTTTGTCTGTGTACTGGGCCACAACGGCTCCGGCAAGTCTACATTGGCGAAGCTTCTGAACGGCCTGAATCTGCCGAGTGAGGGAACGGTACTCATCAGCGGCAAGGACACGAAGGATCCGAACAAGCTTTGGGATATCCGGAAGGAAACCGGCATGGTATTCCAGAATCCGGACAACCAGATCGTAGCCTCTGTGGTGGAGGAGGATGTCGGCTTCGGACCGGAAAACATCGGTGTTCCCACAGAAGAGATCTGGCAGCGGGTAGAGGATGCGCTGCAGGCGGTACAGATGACCGCATACCGGCTGAAGTCCCCGAACCGCCTTTCCGGCGGCCAGAAGCAGAGAGTGGCCATTGCGGGAACCATGGCCATGCTGCCCCGCTGCATCGTACTGGACGAGCCCACGGCTATGCTGGATCCCAGCGGTCGGGCAGAGGTGATCCGGACGGTGCGCCGTCTGAACCGGGAAAAGAAGGTCACCATCGTGCTCATCACCCATTATATGGAAGAAACGGTGGATGCGGACCGCATCATTGTCATGGATCAGGGTAAAATTGTGATGGACGGCAGTCCCCGCGAGGTTTTCACAGAGGTGGAGACCCTGAAGCGGATCCGTATGGACGTGCCGGAGGTGACGGAGCTCGCCTGGAAGCTGAAGAAGGCGGGGATGCCCCTGCCGGACGGTGTGCTGACCCGTCAGGAGCTGGTGGATCTCCTCGTGAAGCTGCTGCCGCAGCAGGCAGAGTTCGAACCGGATTTTGTGAAGGACGCGCCGGCGCATCTGGAGATCACGGATCCCATTCTCCGGGTGGAAAGGCTGTCCCATATCTATCAGCAGGGCACGGCCATGGAGAGCTATGCCCTGCGCGATCTGAATTTTGAGGTGCAGCGCGGCATCGTGACAGCCGTTATCGGTCATACCGGCTCCGGCAAATCCACGCTGACGCAGCATCTGAACGGCCTGCTGCGGGGAAGCGAGGGCGATATTCTCTATCGCTTCCGGGAAAGTCTTTCGCCGAAGGCAGGACAGGGTAATGTCGGCGGTACGGGGAAAGCCGGCATCGCCGCAGAAAATGGCAGCGACGACT
Organism: Dysosmobacter segnis; assembly: GCA_963616545.1. Classification (GTDB taxonomy): domain Bacteria; phylum Bacillota; class Clostridia; order Lachnospirales; family Lachnospiraceae; genus Oribacterium. The sequence continues at coordinate 1,286 of CAVELT010000104.1, forward strand.
TTGTCAGCATCTACAGCGAGGGCTTCGACATGAAGGGCCTTCGCTTCAAGGTGGGTCTGGTCTTCCAGTATCCGGAGTACCAGCTCTTTGAGGTGGACGTCATAAGTGACGTCATGTTCGGACCGAAGAACCAGGGGCTTTCCGAGGCGGAGGCCCGTTCCCGGGCGGAGCAGGCGCTGCGCCGGGTGGGACTCTCGGAGGACAACTGGAAGAAGTCCCCCTTCGAGCTTTCCGGCGGACAGAAGCGCCGGGTGGCCATTGCCGGGGTATTGGCCATGGAGCCGGAGATTCTGATCCTGGATGAGCCCACAGCCGGCCTGGATCCGGCCGGCCGGGACGATCTCTTCCGGCAGATCCAGTCCCTCCACGAGGAGGCCGGCATGACCATTCTTCTCGTGTCCCATTCCATGGATGATGTGGCCCGCTATGCAAAGGACATTCTGGTGCTGGACCATGGCGAGCTGAAGATGCACGGCACGCCCCAGGAGGTCTTCCGCCGCTACAAGGAGCTGGAGGAGATGGGGCTGGGTGCACCCCAGATGATTTATCTCATCCATGAGCTGAAGGACGTGGGCATCCGCTTCCGGGAACGTCCCGGCACAGTGGATGAGATGGCGGAGGCGATATTGCATCTCTATCAGGCGGCCGGCGGGAAGCTTTGCCCCGCGGAAGCGGCCGGGGAGACCGGGCCGAAGACATTGGACAGGGATAATGCCGGAAAGGAGGTGCAGTGATGCTGAGAGATATCACACTGGGCCAATACTATCCGGTGGATTCTGTGATCCATCGTCTGGATCCGCGGGTGAAGCTGATGGCCACCCTTGTGTATTTATTGTCGCTCTTCATCATGTCCAGCTGGACGGGCTACCTTCTGGGGGCGCTGGTGCTGGCCATTCTGATCCGGCTGTCCCGGGTGCCCTTTTCCTTCATGACGAAGGGACTTAAGAGCATCCTCTTTCTGCTCCTGCTGTCGGTGAGCTTCAATCTCTTCCTCACGCCGGGCACGGTGCTGTTCCAGCTCGGCTTTCTGAAGCTGACCCGGGAGGGACTGCGGCTTGCGCTGATGATGGGCTTCCGTCTGATCCTGCTGGTGCTGGGCAGCTCTCTTATGACCCTGACCACCACGCCGAACCAGCTGACGGACGGCCTGGAGAAGGGACTCGGCTTCCTGAAGCTCATTCATGTGCCGGTGCATGAGATCGCCATGATGATGTCCATCGCGCTGCGCTTCATTCCGATTCTCGTGGAGGAAACGGACAAGATCATGAAGGCGCAGCAGGCGAGGGGTGCAGATTTCGAAAGCGGAAACATTTTCCAGCGGGCAAAGGCCATGGTGCCGATTCTGGTGCCGCTGTTCATCAGTGCCTTCCGCCGGGCCAATGACCTGGCCATGGCCATGGAGGCCCGCTGCTATCACGGTGACGAGGGCAGAACCAAGATGAAGCCCCTGCGCTATGCGTCCCGGGACCGTATCGCCTATCTGCTGATGGCGGTCTATCTCGGTCTCAGCGTGGTGACGCGCTTCCTGCCGCTGCCCTGAAATCGGAAAGAGAAGAGGAAAATGAAGATGAGACGGATCAAGCTGAGCATCGCCTACGACGGCACCGGCTATCACGGCTGGCAGCAGCAGGAGGGACGGGCTTCCATTGAGGGGAGTCTCAACGAGGCGCTGGCGCAGCTGCTGCCGCAGGAAAAGCCGCAGATCATCGGGGCCAGCCGTACCGATGCGGGCGTGCATGCTCTGGGTAATGTCGGTGCCTTCGACACGGCGAGCCGGATCCCGGCGGCGAATTTTCCCCAGGCACTGAACCATTATCTCCCGGCGGATATCCGGGTGATGGCTGCGGAGGAGGTGCCGGAGGGCTTTCATCCCCGCTTCACGCCGCATCGGAAATGCTATGAATATCACATCGATCCGGGGCGGGTGCCCAATCCCCTGCGGCTTCGCTATTGCTACAACTATTCCTTTCCGCTGGAGCTTGGGGAAATGCAGCGGGCGGCAGATCTCCTGACGGGGGTCCATGATTTCCGGAGCTTCGTGAATCCGGATTCCCAGGTCTTCCAGCACGGCGGTGATGCGGTGCGGGAAATCTACGGGATACAGGTGGAGGCGCGGAACGGCGAGATCGTCATTTCGGTTTCGGGCAACGGCTTTCTCTACCATATGATCCGGATCCTGGCAGGCACCCTGCTGCTGGTGGGCCGGAGCAAGCTTGCGGCGGATGACATTCCCGGTATTCTGGCGGCCCGGGATCGGCGGGCGGCGGGACCCACAGCGCCTGCTAAGGGACTGTGTCTCTGCGCACTGGAATATGACGGAGAAGAGAGGACGGAGAAGAGAGGACGGAAAGCGATGAAGGATAAGAAAAACATAAAGGGCATCCTGTTTGATATGGACGGCACACTCTTTGATACAGAGCGGTTGTACCGGGACATCTGGCTGGAGATGGGCCGGGAACGGGGCTATGTCATCAACGACGAGATGCTGGACCGCATGCGGGGCGCTGCCATTCAGATCGGCATGGAGATCTTCAGTGCCGCGAATCCTGACTTTGATTATATGGAGGAGCGAAAACATCGCTACGAGAAGGTGGCGGAATATGTCAGTAAGAACGGCGTGCCGAAGAAGCCGGGGCTGGATGCAATGCTGGCGACGCTGAAGCAGCGGGGCTACCGCCTGGCCATCGGCTCCTCCACACTGCGGGATCAGGTATCACTGTATCTCCGGTCGGCGGGCTATGAGGATACCTTCGATTTCGTCTGCTCCGGCGATATGCTGGAGAAGGGACACGGCAAGCCGGCACCGGATATTTTCCTGCGCTGCGCAGCGGCGCTGTCTCTGCCGCCGGAGGAGTGCCTTGTAGCAGAGGATTCCGTTAACGGCATCCGGGCCGGGCATGACGCCGGCTGCTTCGTGGCCGGTATTCCGGATCTCTCGGACATCACACCCGTAAAGGAGCTCTGCGATGTTGTACTGAGCGAGCTTAGGGAGCTGCCTTCGTGGCTCAATATCGGTAAATAGTTAGCGATTTTTACCCCCGGAAGCGATTCCGGGGGTATTTTTGTATAAAAATCATTGCAATGGAGAGCGCAAAATCCTATACTATAAACTATGCTTTTGGGACTTTAAAGTGATAAAGGAGAAAAAGGAGAAAATGCAGGAATATCAATGGCCTTATGCCAATGAGATCGGGCAGGAGGAGAGCCTCAGCTGCGATGTGCTGGTGCTGGGCGGCGGCCTGGCGGGCTGCTATGCGGCGATCGCAGCAGCCAGGAAGGGAAAAAGCGTGATCCTGGTGGAGAAGGGAACCACGGCCCGGGCCGGTGCGGCAGGCAGCGGCTTCGACCACTGGGAGTCGGCCTGTACCAACCCCTGCTGCAAGGTGAGCCCGAAGGAGCTGGCGGAGGCCTATATCGACGAGCAGGATCATTACAGCAACGGCATTGCCCATTATATCGAGTGTCGCGAGGGCTGGGACCGGCTGCTGGATATGGAGAGCTTCGGCGGCAAGATCCGGGATACGGAGGATGAATTTGCGGGAGCGGATTTCCGGGATGAGAAGACGAAGCTCATGTTCGCCTATGACTACACCAACCGCTATACGCTGCGGATCTGGGGCAGCGGCTTCAAGCCGGCATTGTATAAGGAATGTCTTCGGCTGGGTGTGAAGGTGCTGGACCGGACCGAGGCCACCGCGCTGCTGACAAAGAAGGAGAAGCAGGCGGACGGCAGTGAGAAGATCATCGGCATCGGCGCCTGCGGCATGGATGTGCATACGGGAAAGTTCTATATCCTGTCGGCAAAGGCGACAGTCATGGCCATGTCCCGTCCGGCGAGAGTCTGGCTCTTCAATGCGGATCTGCCGGGGCTCTGTGAGTTCCGTCCCATGAACAGCATCGGCAGCGGTCATGCCATGGGCTATCGTGCGGGCATGGAATTCACCATGATGGAGAAGTCCGTCCGGGGCGAGTTTTCTGCTGCCGGCCGGAGCTTCCCGCCCTACAGCACCGGCAACAACCACAATACCTGGTACGGCGCCACCATGGTGGATGCCCGAGGTGTGGAGATCCCGTATCTGGATCGGGACGGCAATGAGCTGAAGAATGTCCGGGACCGTTTCCATCCGGCGCCGGGACAGAAGTTCTTTTTGAAGGGCGGTGTCATTGATGAACCGAAGTATGCCTACCGGGGGCCGGAGACCATGTCCTTCGCGGAGCTTGATAAGCGGGGCTATAAGCTCCCCTTCTATGCGGACCTCAGCCGCATGCCGGAGAGCGAGCGGAAGGTGATCTGGGGCATGATGGTGGGCGAGGAGGGCCGCACCAAGGTGCCGGTGCTGCAGTATTACACGGAGAAGGGCTTTGATCCGGAGAAGTATATGCTTCAGAGCTACGGCACCGGCTGGCAGTCGGCAAACTTCCTGGGGCAGGAGCGTCAGCTCTTCGGTGCGCCGGGCGGCATCATCACGGACTGGAACCTGATGACGAACATCGAAGGCATTTTTGCGGCAGGCGATCAGCTCTATGCCATGGACTGCGGCGGTGCGGCCGCGGCCACGGGCTACTATGCCGGCCGGAAGGCCGCCGGATATGCCGGGAAGACAGCATTATCCGCATATGACCGGGAGCAGGCAGCAGCGGAAAAGGCAAGACTTCTGGCCCCGCTCACAAACGAGGGCGACATGAGCTGGAAGGAGCTGAATTTCGCCATTTCCAAGTGCATGCAGAATTACTGCGCCGAGATCAAGTGCGAGGAGCTGCTGACGGAGGGTCTGGATCTGCTCCGGAGCTACGAGGAGAGCATGGTGCCGCAGCTGCACTGCGAGAATCCTCATGATCTTATGCGGACCCATGAGGTGCTGGACATCCTGGAGGTGGCCAAGATGATCCTGGAGGCCTGCCGCATGCGGAGATCCAGCTCACAGCCGCTGTCCTTCCAGCGCAGTGATTATCCGGAGATGGATCCGGCGGAGGACAGAAAGTACATCACCATCCGTCAGGTGGACGGACAGCCGGTACGCGGCGAGATCCCCCATGATTACTTCGGGGATGTGGAAGAAATGTATGAAAAGTACAATCAGGACTATATCAGAGAGGAGGCACCGAAATATTATGAAGGATGAAGCGCTTTATGCCAGCGTGGTGCCCTGCAGTGCCCGGCCCATCCGCTATGACAGCGAAAAATGCATCGGCTGCGGCCGCTGTGCCCGGGCCTGTCAGATGGACGTGCTGATTCCCAGCGTCCACAAGGGGGAGCATCCCATCGTGATGTATCCCGGCGAGTGTATCTACTGCGGTGCCTGTGTGATGGACTGCCCGGTTCCCGGTGCCATCCATCTGGAGCATCCGCTGATGAATCGAACGAAATTTGTGCCGGTAAAGGGATAACGGCACAGCCCTTTTCCGGAAAAAGGCCGGGAAAGCAGAAGCGAAGACATTATCCTGTGTAAAAGGGGGAAATGAGAGATGAGTCAGAATACAGTGATCGTTGTATTTTGTGTACTGTATTTTCTTTTGATGATCGGTGTGGGCGTCTATGCGGCGGCGAAGAACCGGAAGACCTCGGATTATCTGGTGGCCGGCCGGAATCTGAATGTGCCCATGACGGCGCTGACCATGGCAGCCGTGCAGATCGGCGTGGGCATCGTGCTGAGCGGCGCGACCAACGGCTATAATCTGGGCATGTGGCCGGGCATTTACTATTCCATCGGCTGCGGCGGCGGTCTGATCCTGGCGGGCATTCTGGCCTGCCGGAAGCTGCGGGCACAGGAGAGCTATGTGCCGCTGGATTTTTTCGCGCAGCGCTACGGTGACAGCCGGGGCATCCGTTTCTGGGCGTGGCTGTCCAATGTGCCCAGCCTTCTGGGCATCTTCATTGCGCAAATGCTGGCCTGCGGCAGTATCCTGTCGGGCTTCGGCATTCCCTTCAACGTGGGTGTCATTGTGACGGCGGTGGTGATCCTGATCTACTGCACCATCGGCGGTATGTGGGGCGTGGTGCTCACGGATGTGGTGCAGACCACCATTATCATGATCGCCATTCCCATCCTCACGGTGGCGACGGCGCTGCGCTATACCGGAGACGGCGGCTCCATGGCGGCGGTGTTCAATACACCATTCCTGCCGGCGGGCATGCTGAGCCGCTTCATTTATCTGGTGCTGCCCTTCTTCCTGTCCATTTCCATGTCCTATGACGCGTACTCCAGAATTCAGTCCGCAAAGGATGTGAAGACGGCACAGAAGGGCTGTATCTACGGCGGAATTATCGTCATCGTCATCGGCAGCATGTGCTCCGCCATCGGTGTCATGGCAGCCCGGCTCTTCCCCGGTGTGGAGGACGGTATCTTCACCATTACGACCATCAACGTGCTGCCGCCCTTCCTGGCCGGTATTGTGATCGCGGCGATCCTGTCTGCGGCGATGTCCAGCGCCAACTGCGTGATCCTTTCTCTGGGCTCTTCCTTTGCGAGAGATCTCTACAACAAGGTGCTGCATCCCGAGGTGGAGGATATGGATGCTCTGCCGAAGTCCAAGCTGATCTCGCAGGCAACGGTGCTGATCGGCTCCGTTGTAGGCATCATCTTTGCCTTTAAGATGACGGACATCCTGGATGCCATGATCATCTTCAACTATCCGTACATGGGCTCCCTGCTGATCCCGCTGCTGGGCGGCCTCCTGTGGAAGGGCGCTACCCGGAAGGGCGCCTTTGCGGCAGCCATTGCCGGCGGCATTGTGGGCGTGATCTCCTTCCTCATCGGCATTCCCGTGGGACCCCTCAGCGGACTCATGAACACGGATCTTTCCCTGCTCATAGCCTACGGCGTTTCCCTCGTGGTGCTGGTGGCAGTGAGTCTTTCGGATCGGAAGGGGCAGAATAGAGCATAGTATCCGCCTTCAGAGACAGACAGTTCCTGTTTTTACAATTTTTTTCAAAAAGAGCCGTTTATACTTGGCAGAAATCATTTCATCTGCGGGACAAGGGCGTCATTCCTGTTATCAAGACAGGGTGACGTCCTTTTTGTTTGTCCCTGAGAAAAGGAGGGTACGCAAATGACGATCTATGATGTTTTTCTCGATTTTGCCATTGCATCGGCGCTGATCCTGGTCGGTCAGCTGATGAGGGCTTACCTGAAGCCGATTCAGGAGCTCTTTGTTCCGTCCAGCATGCTGGCCGGAATCCTGGGTTTTTTTCTGGGACCGCAGGTGCTGAAGCTTCTTCCTTTTTCGGGATCGCAGGGAAGCTATGCAGGATTTCTGGCGATCATCGTCTTTACGGTCATAGGTCTGAACGGCTTTGAGCATGCATCCTCCGGACAGGGAAAGGAAGTCGTGCGGCGCATCATCAGCTTCCAGCTGTTCCGCAATGTCGGCTATTTCATGCAGTTCGGCATTCCGATCGCCGTCGGTATCTATGTGCTGACAAAATTCTATCCGGATCTGAATCCCGGCTTCGGACTTCTTCTGACATCGGGATTTCTCGGCGGACACGGAACGGCAGCAGCGGTGGGCAGCACATTTGCGCAGTATGGCTGGGAGGATGCGCCGGATATCGGCATGACATTTGCCACGCTGGGAATTCTCTCCGGTATTATCGGCGGGCTGGCACTGATCAAGATTGCAACAAGGAAAAAATATACAGCGCACATCAAGGATTTCAAGCTGCTCGGAGATGACATGAGAACCGGTCTGATCCCGGAAGATAAACGAAGCCCTATGGGGGATGAGACCATTTCATCGATCTCTCTGGATACGCTCTGCTTTCATATGTCGGTGATCTTCACTGTTGCCGGTGCGGCATATTTACTGAATAAGTGGCTGGAGGCGCATGTGATCTCCGGGATTCCGACTTATACGATCGGCTTTTTGCTTGGCGTTGCGTTCTTTATGGTGCTCGGAAAAAGCCGTGTGTACAGCTATATAGATAAGAAGATCAACCTTCGCATTTCCGGCATGTTTACGGACTATCTGGTATTTTTTGGCATTGCTTCGATCAATCTCGGCGTGGTGATCAAATATTGGGTGCCGATCCTTGTCATGACGCTGGTCGGCCTGGTGATTGTTGTGATCAATGTTTTCCCGCTGGGATGGCTGATGAACAAAAAGGACTGGTTCGAGCATGCAATCTTTTGTTACGGTCAGATGACCGGTGTGTTTGCCATCGGCCTGATCCTTTTGCGCATCGTGGACCCGAACAATGAGTCAAACACCCTGGAGGATCAGGCGATGACGCCGTGGCTTTCCTTTGTCGAAATGGTCGTCTGGTCCGCCTTCCCGGCGATGCTGATCCAGGGAAAGGGCACCGTGATTGTTGTGATATCCGCAGTCGTTGTGATTGCCTCGATTGTATTGGCGATTGCCGGCGGCTTCTGGTATAAGGAGGATCCGGCAGCACGAAAAGAGCCGGAGCG
>CAVELT010000105.1:0-9401 GCA_963616545.1 Dysosmobacter segnis
AGCTTCGGCAGCCTTCGCACTGAAGACATTTCAAACCTCGCTAAGCGGCATACTCCAGTAGATTACAGGATTTATTCCCTGCTGTCAAGTATTTTCCTTGCATTTATACAAATAAAATGTCTTCGCTCGCGGCATCACAGGCGGTTCTCCACATAAACCGCATTCCGCCGGGACTTTGCCCGATACATGCGGAAATCCGCCTCGGCGATGGCCTCCGCCGGGGTCAGGTTTCCGTAGATGCCGCCGATGCTGACAGTCAGATGCTCCTGTGTCCCGCCGCAGGGAACAGAAAGAGCTTCGACCTCCCGGCGGATCCGTTCCAGCCGCTGCCGGAAGCTCTCCGGATCGGAATCCCCGGCAATGATCAGAAATTCATCACCGCCGTAACGGATCAGCGAATCCCGCTTTGACAGGCAATGCGTGACGGTATCGGCAATCCTCTTCAGCGCCTGATCTCCTGCTATATGGCCGCGCTGATCATTCATCTGCTTGAAATTGTCTATGTCCAGCATGGCTATGCCGGCCCTCGTACGAAGTCCGGCCAGCTGCTCTGTCAGATAGCGCCGGTTGAAGGCGTTGGTCAGACTGTCTCGGTAAAGGCCCCGTGTATACTCGGATATGCGTTCGCAGAGAATATCCCGGCTCCAGGTTCCCAGCAGAACCTCGTCCTTCAGCTCGATCACCAGCTCCAGTACGATACCGCGGCCCTCCAGCTCGATATACTTGGAAATCACCTGAAATGCCCTGTGATCCGCCGTGAACTCCAGCTTAGTATGCTGCGTCTTTTCCATAAAGGCTCTTGCGGAAATGCAGTTTTCGCAGCGGTGCTCCTTGCTCCAGACCTGATAGCAGGCGTGTTTTGTGCTGCTGATTTTGCCGTCTGCGTCCAGCTCCAGAATCTCCGTATTCTCCACATCTACGATCCGCACCACATCAAAGATATTGCGAAGGTCCTGCATGATGTGCAGCAGACCGGTGCCGGTGGAGATATTGGCCGTTTTTCCGGGATCCGCCAGCATTTTATTCTGAACGGAGCGCAGATGAAATACAGCACCGAGGCAGCTTGCCGGCTCCTGCAGCGACCAGATGGTTTTCAGACGGGCATGATACCAGAGCAGTCCCTCCCGGCTGTGCAAGGGCAGCAGCAGCTCCGCCTCGGGGCTGGCTGCATTGGTTTCCCCGACCACACTGTCCAGCCGCTCCTGCTCGGCAGGCTCCAATGCCAGAAGCGACCGCTCCTCCGGCAGCTGCAGACTGCTTTTGGGCGCCAGAAGCGCTGCGTCTCTGCCGGAAACCCGAAGCACCCGGGACTGCGCATCATATTCCAGCAAAATTCCTTCATCCTGCGCTTCCATAAAGGAAAGCTTTTCGTCCTTCAGATGCAGCAGCTCCTGCAGTCGGGTCTGGCCGCTCAGATTCTTCTCCTTGATGATATCCTGAGAAACCCGCTGTGCCTCATCCAGATAACGCTGACTCGGCAGGCTTTGCTGCAGCTCCTGATGAAGGCTGTCGTGAATGTCAATGAGGCACTCCAGCAGCAGAGGATTGAACTGCCCGCATTCTCCGTCCAGAATCATCCGCATGGCATCCTCGTGGGCATAGGCTGCCTTGTAGCAGCGCACTGAAGTCAGCGCATCATAAACATCCGCCAGGGACACCACCTGAGCTGAAATGGGAATCTCGTCTCCCTTCAGCCCGTCCGGATAGCCCCTTCCGTCAAAACGCTCATGGTGCCAGCGGCAGATCTCATAGGCATACTGCAGCAGCGGCTCGTCCCTTTGCTGCCGGGGCAGCTCATCCAGAATTTTGGCGCCGATCATGCAATGCTGCTTCATGACATCATACTCTTCCGCGGTCAGCTTTCCCGGCTTATTCAGGATCGCCTCTGGGATATTGATCTTTCCGATATCGTGCAGGGCAGAAGCTGTGCTGATCATGGAAATGTCGGCGGGGCTCAGCTTGTACTGTTCTGTGCGGCGCAGAAGGGCCTCCAGAAGCAAGGCAGTGGCCTTCTGAATATGCAGAACGTGCAGCCCGCTTTCGCCGTTTCGGAACTCTACGATATGGCTCAAAATGCTGACCATCAGGTTCGCATTTTTTTCGTTCTCGTATACCTGATCGGAAATGATCTGAGAGAGCCGCTTCTGCTTGGCGTACAGCATCAGGGTATTGACCACCCGGCGGCGCACCAGCAGCGTATCAAAGGGACGCTGGATAAAATCCGCCGCCCCCAGATCATAGGCGCGTTCTGCATAGACAGAGGGCTGCTCCACAGAAATCATAATCACCGGTATTTCTTCAATCCAGTGATTCTGATTCATGGCCTCCAGGACCTGAAAGCCATCCATTTCCGGCATCACAATATCCAGCAGCAGAAGGTCGATAAACGGATCCTCCTTCATGACGCGCAGCGCCCCCTGTCCGTTGTCTACCTCCAGGATATCGTATTCTTCTCCCAGCATTTCCCGCAGCAGACTGCGGTTCATGGCAGAATCATCCGCAATGAGTATTTTCTGTCTGTCCTTCATCGTTGTGCCTCACTGTTGCGATTATCTGATAATTCTTCTGTAATACGGGTAATTTGCCGTCACTTCATTGACAGAAACATTGTTGGCTGAGGCATTTTCATGGATAGCTATCATGTTTCCGTTGTCTGCCCAGCAAAGGAACATCACCACATGGCTGTCCGTACCCGGCCGCACCACAATGTCTCCCGGCTTCAGATCCGCGCGGCGGATCTTCTCACCGCAGCCGATCAGATTGGCCGTGCTGGCCGCACCGTTCAGATTGTTGCCGAGAGCGGACCAGTACACCCACTGAATCCAGCCGGAGCAGTCCAGGCCGCGCAGAATGCGTCCCTTGTAGTCTGCTTCGCCGGTGACCAGGCCGAAGCCGTTGCCCTCAAATCCCCTGCAGGAGGCCTTGCCGCCGTAGTAATAAGGGATCTTTCCCACAGAGGAAAGCGCATAACGCACCAGCGTCTTCCGTTCTTCGCTGATATCCGCCGGCAGCTTGTCAAGATATGATGAAATCTCCTCCTCGGTCAAGGGCGCCTTCGGATCCAGAGTGGAAATGCTGAGGCCGTAGGTCTTGAACCAGTCCTGTGCGATCAGCGTGTTCACACTGTTGATGTTCTCCTCTGTCCAGCCCTGCCAGCGGGGTGAGGCCTCCTGTGCATCCTCGGCTTCCCATGCATCATCGGCTGTCAGAGAGAGCGCCCGAAGGCCCTTGGCATCCTCAAAGCCGTAAATGGTGACGGAAATATTGAGATCCACATGTCCCGGACAATAGTTTTTGCTGTTGGGATCATCTGAGCCGGATGTGCTCTTCTCGCTGCTTTTGGATGCGGATTTGCTCTCACCGCCGGCACTGCCGGATGTCCCCGCATCTGCCGAGGCCGTGCTTTCATTCTGCACATCGTCTTCATCATAAACAACAAAATTGTTGCTGGCAACGGTTTTCACACCGCCTCTTCCGCTGCCGGCCGCTGTCGTGACGAATCCGCCTCTTTCCCCGCCGCGATAAGCCATCTGGGAGAACACCAGCATATCATTGCTGCTGTCACTGCTCTGAGACGGAGCGGCGGGCGCTGTGGTTTCAGCAGGGCTTGTCGTTTCCGGAGCCGCTGTGCTTTCTGCGGCGGTGCTTTCATTTGCACTGCTCTCAGTGGCTGCCGTGCTGCCGGTCAGAGGGATTTCCGTACCGTAGTCTTCTGTCTCAGCAGCAGCGCTTGTACTGCTTTCATCACCGGCAGAGGACAGCACACCGCCGGCATATTCCTCAATGGGCGTGAAATGCACAGAGCGCCTTCCCTTGCTGTCCTCCTCCGTGTAGCTGATCACATACTGCTTTCCGTCAATGGTGGTGACATGCAGTTCATTTCCGCCGCTGTCCTTGATGGTATATTCGCCGTTCTGGTTTTCGACGATTTCCGCTTCTGCCAGATTGATCCCGCCGGCGCTGCCGCTCAGACGCTGCTCCTGCTCCTCGGACTGTGCCTGCTGCTCCTCATAGGCAGCCTCGTCCTCTTCCTCCTCCTTGGCGGATTTATGAATGCAGCCGTTATCATAGTAAACATTCCCGATGCTTACCTTGTAGGAACGGGATTTCTGGTACAGCTCAAGGCAGATCTTCTCATAGGTCTCGTAATCGAGATAATCATGGTAATAGCAATAAACACTGGCCATGGCCATAATATCCTTTACATTGGAATATTCGCTGACCCGCTGACCGTCTGCATTGTAGAAGCTGAAATTGACGTTTTTAAAATTCGGCACATACCAGGTGGAAGAATCCGATGCATCCTGAGAAGAGGCATTGGGATTGTATTTGCCCAGCACGCGTCCGGTGCTGACACCGAGCCGGCTGCACATCTCCCTGGGACTGACGCCGGCCAGATCATAAATGCCGGCAATGTACTGGGAATCCTGGCTCATGAGTCTCTGATAGATTTTGCCGGCGTAGGAATTCAGCACATCCGACTTGTCCTCATCCGTGCCGTAAAAGTAAATGAGATTCAGCTTGTCCGCTGACGGCTGAAAGGCATCCTCCGTCTCATCATCATCGATTTCCGCCAGAGAGGAATGTATTCCCGAAAAAGACGGGCCCGTGGGCTCGGGCACCGTCGAAGGGCTGCTGATCTCCGAAGCTGTGGCTACAGGGACCGGGGCAGAGGCCTGATAAAAGGCATTTGCCAGAATGCTGACGCCGAGTCCGGTAAGTACCATAAGGCACAGGGCTATCTTCTGTTTTTTCGAAAAATTATAATTCTGTCGTAAATTCACCATTTGACGGTTTTTGCTCCTGTCATGCGTATTTGCTTTCGTCAGCAGCTGCTGACCTATTCTCTATCGTCTGCTGCGCAGCTGCCTCAGCAGCTTTTCAAGGTATTCCGGATAGGGAGAATCAAATTCAACATATTTTCCGGTGCCGGGATGCACAAAGCCCAGTATTTTGGCATGCAGTGTCTGCCCCTCCAGCTTGAACGGACAGCTGCGGGGACCGTAAACATCGTCCCCCAGAACCGGATGCCCGATGCTTGCCATATGGACGCGAATCTGATGCGTCCGGCCGGTTTCCAGCTGACATTCTATCAGTGTATAGTCTCCGAAGCGCTCCAGAACACGATAATGGGTAACGGCCTCGCGACCGTTCCAGTGATCGATGGCCTGCTTTTTTCTGTCTTTTTTGCTGCGTCCGATGGGTGCGTCCACCGTCCCGCTCTCTTCTTTTATGTTGCCGCAGACGACAGCAACGTACTTTCTGGTGATGGAGTGCACCTTCAGCTGCTCCGCGAGAGACTTATGCGTTCTGTCGTTCTTGCAGATCACCAGCAGTCCGGTGGTATTCATATCAATGCGGTGGACAATGCCGGGACGCTGTACGCCGTTGATGGAGGACAGATCTTCGCCGCAGTGATGCATCACTGCATTCACGAGCGTACCGCTCTGATGTCCGTTGGCCGGATGCACCACCATGCCCTTGGGCTTATTCACAATCAGAAGATCTGCATCCTCGTATACAATATCCAGCGGAATATCCTCTGCCGCAACGTCCAGTGTCTCCGGCGCCGGAAGCGTAATACTGAGCCGGTCTCCGGCACGAAGCTTCACAGCGGCCTTCGCCTTTTCACTGTTCAGAAGAACATTTCCCTCCTCAATCAATCTGGCGGCGTAGCTTCTGCTCAGGGAATACGCCGGCAGCAAGGTCAGTGCCTGATCCAGCCGCTTTCCGACAAGAGCATCATCGATTAAGATTTCTTCTGCCAAGGGCAATTCTCCTTCATAAATGCAAAATCCTCATCCTTATAGACAAAAAGGAAAAACACAACCATAAACAGACAGCCGCATGTCACAAAGATGTCTGCCACATTAAATACCGGAAAATCAATGGGCTTGAAGTAAATAAAATCCACCACATAGGCCTGTCGTACACGATCGATAAAATTTCCGATGGCCCCGCCGAAGATCAGAAGACAAACCAGTCCGGCAGGAAGATATTTCCTTTCCTTCGGCAGCATGCCGACAAACAGCAGGATACCCAGCAGCACCACCGCGGTGATAATGTAGAATACCCACTGCTTTCCGTTCAGAATGCCGAAGGCCGCACCGCGATTTTCAACGTAAAGAAGCTCCAGGACATTGGGAATAACAGGAACAGCGGGCATTCCCCGCAGTCTTTCCACCGCCAGCATTTTCGTAAGCTGATCGGGAATGATCAGCAAAAGACCCGCGATGAGAAAGCCGAGCATTCTCCCCCAGTTCAGTTTATTCATGGCTTTCCTTTCTTGTGATAAAGCGAAGGCCCTCCCGCATCTGTGCGTCCGTCACACCGCGGTCAATGAAGGCATCTCCCAGGGCGTGCAGCAGAATAAACCGAACCTGGCCGTGATCCATCTTTTTATCCTTACGGGTAGCCAGCAGAATCTCCTCCGGATCCAGCGGGAGCGAAAGGGACGTGTCCAGTCCTACGCTCTCCATCAGCGCACAGCACTCCCGGTATTCCGCATCGGAAACCGTAGTGGAAATATGCATGGCAGCCAGCGCGCCGAGCGCCACACACTGTCCGTGGCTCAGCGCAAACTGAGAGCATTTTTCGATGGCATGCCCCAGCGTATGACCGAAGTTCAGAAGCTGCCGTACGCCCTTTTCCTTAGGATCCTCCTCTACCACGGCCCGCTTGATCAGATTGGAGCGATATACCGTTTCCTCCAGCACGTCCGGATCCCGCTGCTGCAATGCCGTCTGCTGAGAAAGCAGGTAGTCATAATAGGCTCTGTCGCGGATCATGCCGTGCTTGATGACCTCCCCCATGCCGGAAGCATACTGGACCTTGTCCAGGCTGTGCAGCACCGAGATATTGGAATATACCAGTGACGGCATGTGGAAAGCACCGACCATATTCTTGTACTGCCGGAAGTCCACACCGGTTTTTCCGCCGATAGAGGAATCCACCTGGGAAAGCAGCGTGGTGGGGATCTGTATAAAGCGGATGCCGCGCATATAGGTTGCCGCAGCAAAGCCTGTCATATCTCCGATGACGCCGCCGCCGAGGGCAATCAGAAAATCGTTTCGATCAAAATTGTCCCTGATCGTCTGCTCATAAATCTCTGCTATGCTGTCGGTATTCTTGTACTGCTCCCCCGCCTTCAGCGTCAGGGAATCCAGCGTGCCGAAGCAGCGGGACAGCTCGTTTTTCACCGCATCAAGATAGAGGGGGGCTACATTGTCGTCAGTGACAATCAGCGCTCTGCGGCCTTCTGTGCCGAGGCCGGATACGGTTTCCGCCAGCTTTGAGAAATCTCTTTCTATATAAATGTTGTAGGAAAAGGCACCGTTGTATGTTACTTCCAGTTTATGGGACATAAAAAACTTCCTCTTTATAAATGAAACGGGGACATACCCATAACGGATATGCCCCCTTCTGCGCCGCAATTTACATTCTGAAGCTCAGACCGCTCACATTGAGATCTGCACCGCCAGAAAGCATATTTTGAAAATCGCCGGACAGCTCTACATTATCAGGTGATGCAATGAAAATATAACTGGAGATTTTCTGAAGATCACCTTCGATAGCAAATACAGAACCGGAAGTGAAATCAATGATACGCTGTGCAATTTCCATATGCAGGCCTTCCATGTTGAGAACCACAGCCTTGCCCTCAAGGAGATACTCACTGATGGTTCTGGCATCATCCATGGAGCTGGGCTTGATCATGGTAACCTCAACGCTGGGCTTCTTCATGGAAGTCACGTTGGACTTGGTCTTGCCGCCGAACAGTCTCGGTCTCGGCTGCTCTTCCTCATCATAATCATCTGCAGCAGTATCGGCAGCTGATTTCTTGGCGAAGAGACTGGGACGCTGCGGCTCCTCGTCACGATACTCATCATCGAACTCATAATCGTCATCGAGATCGTAATCATCCTCCTGATTCAATCTCAGGTTCTTCATAATATTCGTAATAAAACTCATTTCCATTCTCCAGTTCGTTAGCTTCTTTATTCCTTAACTATTGTAAACAATTTTGAGTTCTTGTCAACCTAGAATCGCGCCGTGTTTTAAGGAAAACCATTACTGATAGATGATCTGTCCTTCGGTAACCAGCGATGCATCCAGCACAATATGGTCATAGACAGAAATGCCGTAATCTGTATTTTCCGCTACAATCAGATACTCATTTGTGGATTCCACCGGAACAATCTGCCGGAACACCGCATAGCCCTTATTGATGTTATAGACGCCCTGAATCGTTTTGGTGGCACCGACACTGTAGGTCTGGTCACTGCCCTCCTTCACCAGCAGATCATTGGTACTGATCTGCCCCGAGGAAGCATCCTTCGGGATGCTGAGGTAGCAATACTGCTCATCCACCCGGTAAATCTCAGCCTCTACAAAATCCTGACTGCCGTCCGCCTGCCGCCGCAGGAAGCCCGTGCGTCCGTCCGCCTGCTGCACCAGAAATCCCTTCGGCACCACGAAGAATTCCTTTTCCGTCACAGCGGTAAGCGGAATCTTCAGACCGGTCTCTTCATTTGTCTGCAGCTCGAAATCGATATAGCGCTCGCTGATGAACTCCTCCATGAGTTCATTCATGCTGAGCTCGCCGTAGCTTGCGCCGTCGGAGCCGATGAACATAGACAGTGAGGCACCGGTATCCAGGTCCGCCTCCGGAAAGTGCACCGTGACGGATTTCACGTCCTGATAACGTGTTTTCTCTTCCTCTGTCAACGGAAAAACAACGGACCAGGAGGAAGATGTCACCAGCTTGCAGACCGGCTGACCGGCCTCTGTCAGTTCTCCGGCTCTCACAATGTGCTTCTGCTCATTGCTTTCGTCAAAAAGAGCCGCCGTGACATCCTCCGCCTTCAGTCCCTCATGGCCGTCCACCGTATAGGAAACCACGCCTGCCGTATCCGCGGAGATCCGTGTATAGGAAATGCCCATCTCGGAAAGCACCTGATCCAGATCCTCTGCGGAGGTGACGCCGGAATACTCCAGCGCGGCCGCATCCAATGTGGACTTGATATCGTAAAGGCCGGAGAAATTCTCGTTCTGAAAATTTTTCGAAAATGCCGACAGACGATAGCGGATATCCGACAGCTGATCATCGCTGAGCTCTGTGGTCATCTCAGGATGCTCGGCCAGATACTTCTCCATACTGCCGGTCTCATCTATAGTATAGATGCTGGAGCCCACAGCGACCCGCTTTCCCTCCTGCACATAAAAATGAATGTAGCCGGAGCTTTGCGCCGTCTGTACCGTTTCCTCACGGATGGCTATACCGGTAAAATTGCTTTCCTTTACGATGCCGCCCTTCGGCACCTCATAGAAGCGAACCTGCGAGCGTGTCAGATAAGCGTATACACTAAAAACAATGTAGAGAAAGATAATCAGAAAGATTA
>CAVELT010000106.1:0-6631 GCA_963616545.1 Dysosmobacter segnis
TCTCACTGGTGAAGGACTCCTTCACCGCATCCGGATCCATGTTCAGGAAGTTGTTTTCTGCCTCCTTCTCGTCCAGCTCATCATTGATGGACTTCCGCAGATCCGCACCGGAATTCTTCAGATTCTTTGTGTTGTCCACGATCTTTTCGGTGTTGTCCACCGCAAGGTCGCCGGCCTCCAGTGCCGCATCCCCGGCAGCGCTCAGGTTCTCGCTGGCGGAGCGCAGGGTATCGTTCACGGTCTGCAGAGTTCCTGCGAGATCATCCGTGGTCTTCTGGATCTGTCCCAGCACATCGTCTGTGTTGCTCAGGGCCTTCTGCACGTCGTCATAATAATTGTTCATGGTGCCGATCAGCGTATCCAAGTCGCCGGAAAGCTTGCTGGCACTGTTCAGGAAGCGCGCCGTCTGGAAGGCCACCGCACCCGCGTCGTCGGAAATGTCCTCGATATCCGACAGCACATCGTCAATGCCGCTGATGAGGGCACCGGACTCAATGCCGGCCACGTCCGCAAGACCGCTTCCCAGCTCCTCCAGTGCGCTCTGCAGCTCGCTGAGCTTTGCGCCGGCCTGGGCGCTGCTGTCTGCCGCATTTTTAGAAATCTCGTCGGCAGATTTCTTCAGGCTCTGCACGGACTGCAGACGTCCCACAAAGCGGGAGGCCTGCTGCTTCGCTGTCGCGCTGGTGTAGTCGGCATTGCTCTGCAGCTGAGTCGCCAGCTCCGCAAAACTGTTGTTCCTCATATATTCGGCCAGGGCACTCACATCGCCGCTCTTCAGCGCTGCCGCTGCTGTCAGGAGATCCTTCGCACTGACGGTGCTGCCGTCATTACTCTCTGTGATAAGGCCGCTGCCTTCGCTGTCTGCCACTGCACCGTTCCGCAGTGCCTTATAGATATCCAGCAGCTGCGCCACGCTCTGCTCTGCCGCCGCCTTCACTGTCGCATCGGAAAGATCCGCATCGCTGCCGAGGCTCTGCTGTACCGCGGAGATCACCGCCTGGGGCAGGTACTCCTCCTCATACATGGTGTTGCTGAGAGCCGCATCCGTCACCAGCTTAGAGCTTGCATTGGAGGCGGTGCTCACGCCCTGGGACACCACGGCACTGAGCTCTCCCGCAGAGGAAGATGCACCGGCTGCATTGGTCTTGATCTTCTTCAGCGCATCACTGAGACCCGCATCGTTCATCTCCTTCAGAAGCTCCTGGGCCGTCAGATTGTCCACGCCGCCCAGCGAGGAGCCCAGGGACTTTAACCGCGTGCTGAGGGTCTTCATCTTGCTGGTGGTGTCCAGCAGATCCTGATCCATCGTGTTCAGGTTTTTATTTACATCATACACCATCCACTGCGCAGTCTTCAGGGAATCCGACAGCGGCGTCATGCTGGCAGACAGATCCCGAAGATCCTGGATCGCCACATCATTGCCGTTGAATATCGTATCCTTAGAGGCGTCGATCTTGCTCTTGCCGGCCCGCAGCTGGGTCAGCATCTCGTTGGTCAGAGACAGCTGCTTCGACACATCCGTCACATTGTCCATGAGGGCATCCATGTCGTCCATCATGGCGTTGGTGTTGGTGCGGAACTTGTCCTTCAGCTCCTTCAGGTCCTTGAGATCCTGCAGATCGCCTACGGTGCCGGGGCTCATCATCAGAATGGCGCCCACGGTCTCGAAGCTGTCGGTGCCGAGCCGCACCACGAAATGGGCTTCCTTGCCGGGCAGCGCCTCGAAGGCCACGCCGGAATACTGTCCCAGGTTAATGGTCTGCGAATCCGGTGCGTCCACGGAATAGACCTTGTTGTTGTCGATGGGCACCGCGCAGATCAGCATGAAGTTGTTCTTCATGTACGCGGAAGCGTTCTCATTGGGATAGCAGTCGATGTCCATCTCAATGGTGCCGGAGGCTCCGGCCGCATCCTCTGCATTGGTCACCACGCCGTTCACCTTGTAGGTAACGTCAAAGGTCCAGGGAGACACCACCTTCTTGGGATCCAGCTCTCCCTCAAAGAAGAACTTGCCGCCCTTCTCCGGTGCGGAGAAGGTGACAGAGCCGCTTCCCTCTGCGGGCTTTTCGTCGGTGGACATATTGGTGACGCTCAGGTAGTCTCCGTAGTCCGTGTAAGTGGACAGGGAATTGAAGTTGATGCCCTTCACCACATTGGCCTTGCTGATGCCGCCGTAATAGTCCAGGTTCAGATACAGGGTCTCATCCACCGAAGCCGTCGCCGGGCCGGCCAGGACGCAGACAGGAGCCAGCGCCTCGGTCAGCACCACTGCGGACATGACCGCCGGTATCATGAGCCTTCTCAGTTTTTTGTTTCGAATTTTCATAATCGTCGCCTCTCCTCTTATTTCTTCAGGCCAGATTTTTCCTAACTGCCGCAAAAATTTTCTGTCACTGTTCAGCCCCGCGGCAAAGCCTGCCTGCTGCAGGAATTTCCGCTCGCTGTGCCTCAGGCGCTCCGGTCTTCCCGCTTCTCCGCCCCGGCTCTCGCGCCGCCGACATTGGCCGAAAGGCGCCGCAGAGCCTTTTTGATACGCTCATGCCGCCGTCTCCGACGGTTCCGGGCATGCACCGCTGCCTGATGAATCTTGGCACGGATCATTTTCTTCTTCATGCCCTTCGGCACCACAATGAACTTGTCGATCAGCTTCAGAAGGCAGGGCATGCAGCCCACCACGAAGAGGATCGAGAAAATGGCGCCGCGGCCCACCAGATGTCCCACCTCGCTGATGGCGGGGATGGAGGAAATCTTGTAGATCGCATAGCCGCAGACCACCAGGATACTGCCGCTGGTAAGGATGGACGGGAAGCTCATTTCCGTCATGAGCTCCGCAGCCCGCTTCTTGTCCGGCTCATGCTGCCGGATCTGGATATAGTTCTCCGTGGACAGAATCGCATAATCGATGGTGGCGCCCAGCTGTATACTGGATACCACGATGTAACCGATGAACAGCATGGTGTCTCCCACCAGATAGGGGAAAGCCATGTTCACATAGGTGGCGATCAGGATGGGGATCATGGTCGCCGTCGGGAGCAGCAGCGAATGGAAGGAAATCGCCACCACCAGGAACACCAGCAGCATGGAGATGATGTTCACATAATTGTAGTCGTTGCTCATGATAGAGCGCATGTCCAGGGTGCTGGGCGTACTGCCCGCGATATAGGTCTCGTCCGGGTAGTAGGACTCCAGCAGGGCCTTGATTTCCTCGTAGTCCTTGAAGGCCGTCTGGCTCTCGCTCTTCGTCTTGATGTAGATCAGGAGACGGGTGTAGCCGTCCTTATGGAAGAGCTCCGTGATGCTCTTCGGTAAAATGCTTTCGGGCACGCCGTCCGGGAGGTACTCCGACATTCCCATGACCGTCTTGACATAGTCCAGGTCGTCCAGCTTATTGACGATCTCCTTCTCTGTGTCCGCTGATTCATTGGGGATGATGGCCACCAGCAGATTGGAGCGGCCGAACTTCGCATTGATCTCCTCGGTCTGCTCGTAAATGGAGGTGCCCGGTGCAGACGCCACCGCTTCATTGCCGTAGTTGAAATCGTTCATGTTCTGGGCCACATAGCAGGGCACCGCCACCAGCAGCGCCACGCCCAGGATATAGGGTGACAGCCGGTTCACCACCAGCGAGAAGCGGTGGAAGCGGGGCAGGAAGGGCTTATGCCGCGTCTTGTCGATGCGGTCGGACCAGAGCAGCAGCATGGACGGCATGAAAAAGATGACCATGATCAGGGAACAGATGATGGACTTCGACATGACATAGCCGAGATCCGGTCCCAGCTTGAAGCGCATCAGCGCGAGAGCCAGGAAGCCGAAGAGTGTGGTCAGGGAGCTGGAGAGCACCGTATTGATGGTGTTGCTCAGGCCCTTCTTCAGGGCCGGGATCTTCGTCAGTCCGTTTTCACGCTC
Source organism: Dysosmobacter segnis (assembly GCA_963616545.1). Lineage (GTDB taxonomy): Bacteria > Bacillota > Clostridia > Lachnospirales > Lachnospiraceae > Oribacterium. The sequence goes on from CAVELT010000106.1 coordinate 3,907, forward strand.
ACGCTCGTAGGCATGAAGCAGGAAAACGGAATAGTCCATGGAGGTGGCCAGCTGCAGCACATCGCAGATGTTGTTGGTGATGAAGGAAATCTCACCGAAGAAGATATTGGTTCCCTTGTTCAGCGCGATAGCCGAGCCGATGACCGTCAGGAACAGCACCGGTTCAAAGTAGCTCGTCGTGGTGAGGAGCAGGATAATGAAGACGACCGCCACAGCGATGGCCATGATCATGGTCATCTGGGACTTCACATTTTCCTCAATGAACTTCTGGGTCGGCGACATGCCCACGATATAGCCCTTGTCCCCGATGAGATCCTCAATGTCATCGATGGCCTGCTGGGTTCGCTTGGAGGTGTCGCCCTCGTTGAAGGTCACGTCCATGACCGCGCAGTTGTCCTTGTAGTAATCCTCGATGTCATCATAATTGATGAACTCCGAGGAGGCATAGATCTGGGTCGTCGTGTCGCACCAGACCACCTGATCCACACCGTCGATCTTCTCGATCTCGTTTTTGTACTCCTTGGCCTCATACAGGCTGACGTCCTTCAGCATGAGACGGCCGGTACCCGGATAGCCGAAGACCTCCTTCATTTTGTTGATGGCAATCTTCGATACAGCGGTATCGGGAAGGTAAGCGGTCAGATCGTAGTTGACGCCCACAAAAAAATAGCAGATCAGGTTGAAAACAACCAGGATCAGCGCAATGTTGCGGATTCCTTTGTTGTGATCAACGATAAAATCTGCCAGATTCCCACGTTTTTTCTTCTCATTCTGCTTATCCATGATGCACACCCAGTTCTTTAATATACGTCGCTCTATTTATTGACACATGTTCATTTCTGTGATAGTGTTCATTATAGAAAGAAGCTGAAGCTTTGGCAATAAGCAATTTTCAGCATGTTGTTATTTATTGAACGCTTTTCACAAAAGTGTTCAAATCTTTACATTTGCATGACAATCCGCCGCATCTGCTGTGCTTTTCGGGCTGTCAGCGATGAAGGGGGAATGATTTATGGGCAGCTACGATGGCATAAACGAAAAGGAAAAGCAAAAGCCGGTGACCGATCGCCGGATCCGGAAGACCCGGGCCGCACTGAAGCACAGTCTGACGGTCCTTATGAAGGAAAAATCCGTGAAGGATATCTCCGTAAAGGAGCTCACCGGTCTGGCCGACGTGAACCGGGGCACCTTCTATCTTCATTATAAGGATGTTTTCGATCTGCTGGAGCAGTCCGAGGACGACCTGCTGCAGGAGCTGCACGAAACCGTCAATGCCTTCCCGCCTTCCCTGCTGAACGAGAAGCCGGCCCGGCTCTTCAAGGAAATCTATGAGCTCTGTCTGGAGAACGCCGATCTGGTCCGTATACTCATCGGCGAAAACGGCGACATCAAATTCCTGAACAAGCTGAAAAAGCTGATGCACGACCGTCTGGACGAATGGAGCAATATTCTCCGGACCCAGCATCCCCAGGCCCGGGACTTCGATGCCTACTTTGCCTTCCTGGTGGGCGGCTGCATCAGCCTGCTGCAGTACTGGTTCCAGAACGGCATGCAGGAGACCCCGTCCCAGCTCGCGGACATTACCTGTCTGTTTCTGGAGCGGGCAGTATAACAATGTAAAGGCCCCGGGGAGAACCGGGGCCTTTACACACACTTAAGTTGAGTCTATTTATTTCAGGAGATTTACCGAAACACACATGCTTATGGTCAGGAGGACATGGTGCCCGGCTGCGGATCCGCGGTGGAGATTCCGTGGATTCCGTCCGGTTAGTTTTATCTAACCGATGACTGTACTTTACCACCTGAAATCCTAGTTGTCAACAGGGATTTGAATTTTTTCAAAAATTATTCTGCACTCGCCTGCTGGGTCTCCTCATACTCCCGCAGCACATCGTTCAGATCTGCGGTCAGCGCATCACTGTCCAGACCATGCACCATGCAGGCCTCCTCAAGAGACTCCGCCATGGAGGACGGGCAGTACACACAGCCCATGCCGTTCTGCATCAGGAACGGAGCAATCATCTCGTTCATCTGCAGCAGGTCGCCGATCAGCATATCCTTTGTAATCTCTGTCATTTCTTTCCTCTTTCCTCTTTTTACAGCCTGCTCAGCTTCTGCAAAGCATCGCCGGCAATCAATGTTTCCATATGCTCCTCGTAGTAAGCCTCGTTCAGGGCATTGCCCTGCAGCTTCTCACCGTACTCCGACAGCAGATTGGCCGTCCGGTTCAGACTGTCCTTGTCCTCGCCGGCATGCAGCACCAGATAGTAGCGCCGGTTTTTCTCATCCTTATAGAGAGCATTCTCCCCCGTAAAGAGTGCACCGGCCGCCTCTGCCGCATCGCAGACGCGCTCCAGCGACTGGAAGCGGAAGATCCTGAGCGGCTCCTCCTCACTGCCCGAAGCACCGGACTCTTCCTCCGCAGCCGGACCGTTCTTGTCTGCCGACATCTGCCGCATCAGGTCATGGGCTCCCTCCAGAATCTGGCTGGCCAGCTGGGAGATCCAGCCGTTCTTGTCCGACAGATTCTTTGTGAAGTGGGAGAAGCGGGTATCCAGCTCCTCCGGATCATCCACCTTGGTGATGATCAGCTGAATCGAACCGCCCTGCAGCGGAATCGCCTCTATCATCAGAGGGGTACTGTCCGGCACGAAGCCGACCTCCTCCTGAGCCTTCTGCATCATTTCATTAAAAAGACGCTTGGCTGCCTGAGAGCCGTAGGTCA
>CAVELT010000106.1:7516-9137 GCA_963616545.1 Dysosmobacter segnis
GTCCGGTAATCCAGATCGATAAAGCCTGTGGGCACACCGGTGATGGGCTCCTTCTGCCGGGAGGCCTTCTCGATGTTCTTCAGCACATTCATGGCCACGTCTTCGATCGGGGTGAATTCCCGGGTGTTCCGCTTCTGGAGAAGATCGAATATCCGCTTCTCCGTCTGGGCCAGAATATCCTCCACATCCTCCTTGCCGGCATAGCACATGTTGGCAATGTCTTCGTTGGTGCGGATCAGATTCCGGAGCAGCGCCTTTTCCTTGACGATATTGCAATAGGAGCGGATGTTCGCCGAAGTGGCCACCGCCTGCATTATCCCCTTCAGAAAGCTCGTATCCGAGACCTCCGGCGGCACATCCTTCTGCTTCAGACGGTCCTGCAGCGTCACCAGATCCACCGGCTTCGCTTCATTGAACAGCTCCCGCATGGCCGAGAACATGATGCCGTACTGCCGCTGATAAAAGTCCTCTTCCACAAGAAGCTCTGTGGCCGTCAGCACCGCATCCTTGTCACGGAGCATGGCACCGATGACACCCTGCTCCGCCTCAGCGGAATGGGGCACCACCCGGGCGATCACATTTTCATCCATCTCTGCCATGGCGCACGCTCCTGCTTACTCTGCCGCCTGTACGCTCACATGCAGCTTGGCGGTCACATCCTTGTGCAGCTTGATCGCAATATCGTAGCCGCCGAGATTCTTCAGCGGTACGTCGCTCTCGATCTTCTTCTTGTCCACGTCAATGCCGGTCTGGGCCTTCAGTGCCTCGTGAATCTCCTTGGTGGAGACAGAGCCGAAGATGCGTCCGTCCTTGCCGGACTTGATCTTCACCACCACCTTGGCGGCCTCGATCTTCTCCTTCAGCGCCTCTGCCTCTGCCAGCTTTTCGGCAGCCAGCTTCTCGGCATTCTGGTTCTGCAGCTTCAGGGTGTTCAGGTTCTTGCTGTCTGCGATCACGCCGGTCTTGGACGGGATAATGAAGTTTCTTCCATAACCCTCGCTGACCTCTACGATCTCGCCCTTCTTACCCAGTGCCTTTACGTCCTTCAACAGAATTACTTTCATTATGATGCCTCTCCTTCGTCAATCATCTGGTCAATCGCCTCCTTCACAGAAGCGATGGCTTCCTCTATGCTGCCCTCGCGAAGCTGGGCCCCGGCAATGGTCCGGTGACCGCCGCCGCCGAGCTTTTCCATCAATACCTGTACATTCATCTCATCGATGGAACGGGCAGATACATAGATCACATCGTTATACAATGTCAGCACCACGCTGGCCTTGATGCCCCGGATATTCAGGAGCTCGTTGGCCGTCTGGGCGCAGATCACCGTAGGGCTTTCCAGTCCCTTGGCGGACACGGTACTGAAGGCATAGGCGTTCCGGTAAATGTCGGCGCTGCTGATGGCCGCGGCCTTCGCCTGATAGTCCTTCAGGTTCTCCCGGAAGATCTTCCGGATCCGGGTGATATCCGCACCGCAGCGGCGAAGATATGCCGCCGCCTCAAAGGTGCGGACACCGGTCTGGTTGGTGAACTCCTGGGAATCGATGACAATGCCGCCGTAGAGGCAGTCCGCCTCCATGGACTTCACCTTGATGCCGTCTCCGATATACTGCATCATCTC
>CAVELT010000107.1:0-8569 GCA_963616545.1 Dysosmobacter segnis
CCGAGCTGCTGGGTGAGTGCGTATCCGCTTCCACCAAGGAGAACCTGACCGTTCGCGTGAAGGCAGAGAACGGCGCCACCGCCGGCAAGATGGATCTGGCAAAGCGCGCCAAGGCACTGGATCTGGATGCCATCCACGATACCGTACACGAGATGGCCAAGGACGAGGCCCGTCACGGCAAGGCCTTCCTGGGACTGCTGAACCGGTATTTCAAGTAAATCTTTTCTTAAATAAGTAAAAAGCTCCCGCGGATCGTCCGCGGGAGCTTTTTACGGTCTGACCGTAAAAACTCATGATATATCAGAACTTTTTCAGGTCTGCAGCAGATTACCGGATATGGTTCACCACATCTGCCCACTGCTTTGTCCGTGTATACAGGGATTCCAGAATCGCATATTCCTTGGTGGTATGATTCCACTCGCCCTGGATACCGCAGCTGCACAGGGAAGGAACGCCTGCGATAACGGCATAGGCCGCATCGGAGGAGCCGCCGATATGCTTCAGCGGGAAATCCCCGAAGCCGTCCTCCAGGCAGATGTCATGCACCATGTGGTACAGCGCCATGACGCCCTCTGTGCACTCAAACGGCAGCATCTCCATCTGATATTCCATCGTCGTGGTGGTGCCTTCGATATAGGTTCTTGCTGCGATCTCTTCGATGGCCTTCTTTACCTTCTCCATTTCCTCCACAGAGGTGGCTCTCACATCGAAAGTCGCTTCTGCATGCGCCGGGAAAGCACCGAAGTTTGTGCCGCCGTGGATCACGTCCACACAGACTGTTGTGCCGACCTCGGTGTTGGTCAGTGCCTGAATGTCGCTGACCTTTCTGCAAAGCTCGGCAATGGCATTTCTGCCTCTTGCAAAGTCATTTCCCGCATGGGCAGAAACGCCCTCCACCGACAGCGCTACCTCTGTTTTACCCTTCCGGGAAACACAGAGATCGCCGCCCGGGAGACCGGTCTCCATGTTGAGCATGAATTCACCGCCCTTGCAGAATGCCTTGAACTGCTCTGCTGTATTGCCGTGCTTGTGCAGCTTCTCCTCATCGGGTGCAAAGCAGATCTTGATGGGACGGGCCTGATAGCCGATCTCATTCAGCGCCTTGCAGACATACAGTGCGATCACGATGCCGCCCTTCATATCCAGAACGCCGGGGCCGTGCACCTTTCCCTCCTCGTCCACCTCAAACTGACAAGGGAAGGAGCCGAGCTTATGCACAGTATCCATGTGTCCGCCGAAGATAATCGGCTTTCCGGGACGGTCCTCGCCGAGAATACCGGTCAGCATGTCGCCGCTCTCCTCTGTTCCGACATCGGTCAGTGTGCAGCGGAAGCCGACCTCCTCAAACAGCGCCTTGAACATCTTGCCCATGGCACGCACCTCCTCCGGTGCGCTGTGATAGCTCTCCTGCAGGATCACCTTGCGATAGGTCTCCAGCATCTCATCCCTGTGGGCTTCAACATATTCGTTTATTCTCTCAAGATCAGTCATGGATAGATTCCTCCTTATGTTTATGCGTTTATGACAGCGGTTTGTGTTTACAGGATTTTGGCAATAAAGTTCGCGAGCACAACAGAAAGCAGCGTCACATTCGTGAAGCCGGCGATGACATACGCCGTGCCGAGTTTCTCGGAAATGCGGTCTCTCTCGGCATCTGTTCTGCCGACAGCGATCGCAACCTCATCAGAGATCAGCTGCGTGCCGGGATATCCGATCATCTGGCACATGGCAATGCCCAGAGCGAGGCTCTTCGAGCCGCAGATCTTCCACAGCGGTGTCACCTGGAAGGCCACAACGATTACCAGCATGGCAAAAACGAAGATCACAACTGCATGGAAGCCGATGATCGGGATTTCCGCAAGGTCAATCTTGGCCAGGGACGGAATCATGGTGATCATGGTCAGGAAGCTGAAGAAGCCGACGGATCTTGATGTATCTCTCAGGAAATGGCTGGGAACAAGTCCCAGGTTTCTGGCCGCAATGCCCAGAATCATGCTCCACATCGTCTGTCCGATCCAGCCGTTGGTCGCCTGCCCCAGAAGATAGGCCAGAAATACAATGGCACCGGCAATAGCAAGGCAGACAAAGTTGCTGTAATACTTCTTATGCTTCTGCCAGAAGGGCTGCTTGGTCTCGGCATTTTCCGTTTTGGCTGCCGTATCTGCGGCGTGGTCCTGATTGCGATACTCCTCTACCACCCGACTGGCATACTTGAGTCCGCCGTTGGAGGCCGGAAGTGTGGCAACCAGCTTCTGCGTTGCATAGATAAATGTTGCCAGGGCCGCACAGGTCATCAGGCCGACATTTTCCGATGCCGTCACCATGGTATTGGCAGCCACAACGCCGCCGGCAATGACCGGCATGCTGACGAGTGCCGCCTCTCTTCCGATGATCGGAATGGCAATGGCACAGCCTGCCACCGCCAGGATCAGGGAAATGGTGGCTGTCAGCACGGTACGCCACTCCTTTCTCAGCTGTGCGAGGCCGACGCTGCTGCCCATATCCACCAGAAGGAACTGCAGTCCGATAGAGGTCACATAGGTCAAATTGGCCGTCGTACAGATGTCCGCGGGAATCAGATGCGTCATAAAGAGGACCATGAAGGTCGCCATGATGACAAACATCGTAGAGATTCTCGCCTTGGATAACACACCGATAAAATCGCCGAAGGCAAATACCAGAAGAATGATAAACAGGGCTCCAAACAATGTAAGATTCGTCATATTTTTTCTCCTCAAAAAACAAGCCGCACCATGTGTTGTCGTGTTCGTCCTGCAGAGCCGGAACGCCGGCAGAACCTTTTTACATCAGACCCATCAGAATGAGGATGAGCCGCATCAGCAGCATGCCGATAACCGAATCCACAATCGGAACGAGAAGCAGCAGCGGCTGTCTCTTAGGCGCCACGCCGCAGACCAGAACGATTCTGGAGAAGTGGCCGACCAGTGTGCCCATCAGCATACAGGGGATGATCAGAATCGTGCACTGTGCCGCAGTCAGCACGCCTTCACCGAAAAGGGAGGCTGCTGCCGCCGCACCGGCCGCCTTCGAGAAGAATGCAGACAGCAGAACCGCCGCTGCTTCTCCGGGAAGTCCGAACAGGCGCATGATCGGGCCGAAAACAACGGCCAGAATGTCCATCAGCCCGGTCAGTGTCAGGAACTGCATGACCACATAGCCGAGAATCATGGATGGAAGAACCGTCTCCACGCCGATGTAGAAGCCTCGCTTGGCACCGCCGAGGAAAATATCAATCATGGGTTTTTTCTTTGTTGCAGTTGCTTCAGCCATGGTGTCACGCCTCCTTCTTTTTCTTTTCTTCAAGGGTCAGAACCAGTCTTACGAGATTGGCGCCCAGTATCTTACAGATAAACAGGACAATGATCACCGGCCCTGCTGCAAACAGAATGATGGGAAGCAGCGCCGCCTGCGTATTCATGGTATTCAGCACAACCGCGGAGCCGGCGTACTGATATGCCGTAAAAATGGCCTGCTCCTTCTCGGTCAGCTTGCCCTCCTTGAACAGGTCTCTGGTCATGACAGAGCCGACATCGGAGCTGGTAAAGGATGACACAAAGGCAATGCCGCATTCACCGGGAATACCGAGCATGGGACGAAGGAGCGGCGTGAAGATCTTGACACCGGCGGCAATGGCGCCCAGCTCCGTCACCACATCAATGACGGCCACGGCGAAGGAGATGGCGGGAATCAGGCTCAGGGCCTGCATCATGCCCTCTCTGGCACCGGCACCGCCCTTGCCGATGAAGTTCTGTCCGCTTTCACCGATCGTTCCCCAGGCGCCCACCAGATTGGAAAAATCCAGTGCCTTCAGCGGTCCGTCCACATTTTTCAGGACACCGGAGAACATGAGACAAAGGACAAGCAGCGCCAGCCAGCCCTTGATTCCGACTTTATTTTCTTTTTGTTCCATAATCATTCCCTCCTCTTACAAAACACCTACAGGTGAATTTCCCCATCGTAGGAACGGCCGTTGGCGTAGGCATCCAGTGCCTCAAACGGGCTGTGGACCATGCTGGCCACATTCACATCCGTATAGAATGCGGTATGCGGGCTGACGATCACATTCGGATAGCTGCGCAGCAGGCTCAGTTCTCGGTTGGGAAGAACCTCTCCCACACGACTGTAGTAGCAGATACCGGCCTCATCCTCGATAACGTCCAGTCCGGCGCCGCCGACCTTTCCGCTTTCCAGGCCCCGGCACAGCGCCTCTGTATCAATGATGGCACCGCGCGCCGTATTGACAATCAGCACGCCGTCCTTCATTTTTCCGATGCTGGCATCATTGATCAAATGATGGTTCTCCGCAGTGGCGTTTGTATGCACGGTGATGATGTCGCTCTGCGCATACAGCTCCTCCAGTGTGACATACGTCGCATACTGCTTCACCGCCTCATTCTGATAGAGATCGTAGGCCAGTATTCTGCAGCCGAAGCCACTCAGATGCCGTATCACGGTCTGCCCGATCTTTCCGGTGCCGATCACACCGATCGTGCAGCCGGAGATATCGCAGCCCATCTTTCCCGGAAGAGAATAGTCCTGTATATCCGCACGCTGCAGAATCTGCTTCATCCGGCGGCTGCACATCAGCATCAGCATGATGGTATAGTTGGCCACACCGTCCGGCGGGTAGTTGCTGTGGCTGACGCGCATTCCCAGCTCTCCGGCCTTCTCCAGCGGAATATGATCATAGCCGATGCTGCGGCAGGGAAGATATTTCACACCCATTTCAGCCCAGGCCTCCAGGTATTCCGGCCTGATCTCGCACGGATTCGTGCTGACCGCATCACAGCCCTGCGCAAGCTGCAGATTCTCCGGGCACGGCTCCTCAGACGTGCTGACGTAGTCAATGCCGTAGCGTTCCTTGTACTGCTCGCAGTATTGCTGCTCGTCAAACGGACGCAGCGTATAAAACATTATCTTCATGTTTTCTCATCTCCCCAATAAGTGTGTATCCCGTTTCTCAGCGAAAATCCGCCGCTTCAACGCCCTCCTCGGCAACAATTCCCCTTAAATGCGCCATTTCCTCGGCGGAGGGTCTGTAGAATGCCTCCTCCTGATACGGCAGGCCGAGCGCTTCATACTTGATCATGCCGAACTTATGATAGGGCAGCAGCTCCATCCTCGCCTTCGGCACATTGGCATGAACAAAGGCGGCAGAACGGCGGATATTATCCTCATCATTGTTGACGCCGCCGATGACCGGAATGCGAATGACCACCTCGCCGGGCAGCTGCTGCAGCCGTTTCATATTGTCCAGTATTTTCTGATTGGGAACACCGGTATATTTTTCATGAACGGCGCTGTCGATATGCTTGAGGTCCATGAAAATCATGTCCATCCTCTGCAGCGATGCCCTTACGGCTTCAAAATCGAAATAACCGCTGGTTTCAATCGTCATGCCGTAGCCCATGTCGTAGATCTGTTCCGTGAGATAATTAAGAAATGCCGGCTGTCCGGCAGCCTCACCTCCCGAAAAGGTGATGCCGCCGCCGCTCATGGCATAAAACAGCCGATGCTTTTGAATAGATGCCAGAATCTCGTCTGCCTCGACCTCATGCACCATCACGCACCGCGCAGCCGGCGGGCAGACCTCTGTGCATTTTCCGCAGCCGATGCAGCGGTCGCGATCGGCATTCAGGTCAATGCCGATTCCCTGCGGACATACCGCAGCGCATTTTCCGCAGCCGATGCACTTGCGCCGGTGCCAGCCGATCAGTGTCTGCCGGCTGAAGCCCTCCGGATTGGAGCACCATTTGCACCGGAGCGGGCATCCGGCCATGAAGATGGTGGTCCGGATGCCGTTGCCGTCATTGACCGAAAAGGGCTGCAGCTGCATGACATAGCCTTTGATGCCCATCAGAAGGCCTCGTGTGCATTTCTGGCCATGATAGAATCCTGCATTTCCTTAGAAAGGTTTGTGAACTGTGCAGAATAGCCGGCCACGCGAACCAGAAGGCTTCTGTATTTCTCCGGGTTCTTCTGCGCATCCGCCAGCACCTCGTTGGAAATGCAGTTGAACTGCACATGGAAGCCGCCGATGGCAAAATAGGACTGCAGCATAGCACCCAGATTTGCGCGTCCTCTCTTGGTTGCCACCAGATCATGATTCAGACGCAGGTTCAGCAGCGTGCCGCCGCTGTGAATATCGTGCTCCATCTTGGCTGCACTGCGGAGCGCTGCCAGACAGGTAGAAGTGTCCGAGCCGGTATACGGTGAAACACCCTCGTTGATCGGATCCTTGGCATGTCGGCCATCGGGCGTTGCACCCAGTACCTTGCCGGTGGGCAGGTAGTTGGAGATACCCATGAATGCCGTCACGAAATGGTTGCCGTACAGATCCTTGTAGCCGGTAACCTCGGAATAGAAGAACTCCTCCAGCATCTTTGCGATGGAATCGACATAATCGTCATCATTGCCGTACTTGGGGCAGGCAAGCGCCTCCTGTCTGAGCAGCTCATAGCCCTCCCAGTTGGCATCGATGGCATGAATGATATCGGAGAGGCTGTACTTCTTTTCCTCGAAAACAAGCTTCTTGATCACAGCCAGAGAATTGGCGGTCACGGACAGGCCCACGCCGGTGAACACCGGTCCGATGTTGTACTTGGCACCGCCGTCCACGAGATCCTTACCGTTCTTCATGCAGTACTCATTGCAGACAGACATGAACGGACGATGACCGATTTCCTTATGAATCTCCTGTGCCGTCACCAGGGAAATGACACCCTGCTTAACCAGATATCTGAACTGCTTCTTCCAGGCTTCAATGATCTCTTCAATCGAGCCGAAGCTTTCCGGGGCCTTCTCGGAAACCGAAACCTGTTCGCCGGAGAGGCGGCTCTTTCCTTCATTCAGAGCGAACTCCAGCGCAGCGGCAAAGCTGATGCTGGCAGCGGAGGTCCACTGGAAGGTCTTTCTGGAATGCGGCACCACGCAGCCGCAGTTGTTCCAGTCCTTGGCATCCTTGGGCTCATAGCCCAGGTTGGACAGCATCTGGTAGCCCGTGCGGTCGCCGTGAATGGCGGGGAAGCCGCAGCCGGTGGATACCAGCTCTGTCACTGCCTCCATGAATTCCGGCGGACAATCCGGATGAATCCGGCAGCTCAGTGTGGGCTGATGAGTCATGCACTCTCTGGTCGCCTGAATCGCCATATAGGAGATCGTGTTGGTGGCATCTGTTCCGTCGACCTTCGTGCCGCCGATCGTCAGGTTTTCGAAATTGGTATAGCCGGCAAAGAAGCCTGCCGTATTCTTGGAAATGGTCCATGCCCATTCTGAATATTTGAGCCACAGACATTCCACATATTCCAATGCTGCATCATAGTCGATGCGGCCGGCCTTCAGATCTGCCTCATAATAGGGATACATGTACTGGTCGAAGCGTCCCGGATTCCATGCCAGCGGATTCTCGGAAATGATGCCGCCCAGCTGAACAAACCAGACAAACTGGATCGCCTCGCGGAAGGTCTTCGGCGGATTGGCCGGAACCACAGCGCAGATCTCTGCGATTTCCTCAAGCTCTGCCTTTCGCTTGGGATCCGTCTCCGTCGCTGCCATTTCGGCTGCCTTTTCGGAATAGCGGCGGCCCAGCGTCATCATGCCGTCGGCAATCAGAACAGCGGAGCGATAAAAGTCTATCTTCTTTTTTTCCTCCGGAATGGCTTCATTGAGCCGGCTCATATATTCCTCGGCTTCCTTCTTGATGCCCGCATAGCCCTTCGGCAGAAGCACATCAATGTAGTCGGCAGAAATTTCACCGATGCCGTTTCTCCACTTCGAGTCGGTATCCAGGAAGCCGGTATCCACGCCGATCTTCTTTGTGGCCTCGGAGGTACGTGCCAGAAAGGCCTCCTCCACGGACTTTCCCTTCCAGTAGGGGAAGATATTTTCCCGGATAAACTTTGTCTGCTCAGGTGTCACCTCGTAAGGATCCTGTCCCCGCTCCGGAAAGGTATCGATCTCATCATTGATCCAGAGCCATCCGAATTCCGGTGTCATGATCGCACACTTGCGGTACTCGCCGCTGGTGCCGACAACCAGCTCACCCTCCCAGATGTTCACTGACAGCTCCTCACAGGTATCCTTAAATGCCTGCGCAACACGAATAATGTGCGGAAGTCCCTCGGTCCTCTGAAAGGACTTTGTCCAGCTCCACGCTCTTTCGTACGAAATATGCGGCTTTGTGTTGACATAATTCTGTCGAATCTTTTCCACTCTTTCCGTGATCGCCATTTCCTTCTCCCTCTCTCAACATCAAGCAGAAATGTAAGCGCTTACATTCCTTATGAAAAATAAAGCGGCCACCCCACAAGTCAATCCTGCGTTTTGCCCGTTTGTTAAAAGCAAAAAGGGCAATGACGCCTTCACCGGCGTCATTGCCTCTTTTCAACGTCTGCATTATAGAAGAAGCTCTATAGACTGTCAAGAAGAAAATTAATTTCCTATCCTACAGCTGCAGCGATAAGTTTTTTATATTATCCCAGATCCACCATGTGGATCTTGCCGTCCCGGAGCATGGAGAACTTGTCCATCGGATAGCTCTTGAGGTTCT
>CAVELT010000108.1:0-8404 GCA_963616545.1 Dysosmobacter segnis
TTTCGGAAGGGCCGTTTTAAAATCTCATGCATACTCATCCCTCGCTTTCTGTGCCGGTTTCTTCAGACTCTGCCGGAACGACGTTTCTGAAGTAGATCGTGATCTGTGCACTGACATAGCTCTGCTCGGTCTGGGTCTGGGACATGGCGGCCTGCGTATAGCTCACCATGGGCTCCGCCTCCAGTGCGGACAGAATGTCTGACAAATGACTGCCGTCCGACATCTGCAGGGAAACGGAGGCCTCTGTGCCGCTGATCTGCAGGCTCTGGATGGAACCATAGGCGCTGATGCAGCGGTCAATGGTATCCAGCGCATCAATACGGTCCGGCAGTGCCCTTTCCTCTTCATTTAAGTAGCCGTTGCCGTAATGGCTGTACTGAGCCCGCACCTCCGCATAGACAGCATTGGCATCCTGTATCGTCTCCAGCTGCTGCTCTGCCGCCGCATGCTTCGCCTCTGCCTGATCTGCCCGCTGCAGCTCGCCGCAGACAAAAAAGCGGGTAAATGCCGCCAGCACTGCAAGATAAACCGCAAAAACAGCAAGGCTTCTCAGGACGTGCTGTCCGTTTGTTTTGGGATAGCAGAGATTCAGCAGGATCTTGGAAGGCATGCCCTTCTCTTTTTCGTGCCTCAGCGAGCGGCTGCCGTTTTTCTCATCAAAGATGGTCAGTCCCCAGGTTTCCGGTGTATTGAGCGCCGCTTCCTTCATATCCTCCCGAATATCCGGAAAAAGGTCCGTCACGGGAAGCACCGGCAGGTCCAGCTGCTCCCGCAATGCCTCAATAAAGGGCGTCAGATGCGCGCCGTCTCCGAAATAGTACAGCGCCTCAATGCCGTTCTGCGGATTGTTGAAGCTGTAAAAGTTCATAACGCGCATGATCTGCACCGCCAGTGCCTCATAGTCCTCCTGCAGCGCCGGATTTCTGTATTCGTCCAAAATGCCCTCGAAAAGACGCTGGCGGATGAGTGCCGGAGACAGCTCCGTGTGCTCTGCGGCCTTCCGGCTGAGCGAGATGAGTCCCGGCGTCAGCGAACGGCTGGTTTCATAAATGCCCTTGGGGAGAAAATGGATCTGTACTTCATCGTCATCGATGTTGAGGAGCGCGTAATCCTTCTTCAGGCCCTCCGCGTCCAATTGAGACTGGAGCAGCCGCTGGTAGCAAAGCGCCTGCGGAAGCAGCACCCGCAGCTGCAGCCCTGCCTGCTTTGCCATAGCGCGGTACTTCTCAATGAGCTCCTTCCGCATGGCAGCCGTCATGAGCTGCATTTCCTTATCGTTCCGGGAAAGCACCGCGTAGTCGAAGTAATAGTCATCTGCCTGCTCGCTGATATAATCCCGGAATTCATAGGGAAGATTCAGCATCAGCTGCTGCACATTCATCACCGGCATAGTCAGCACACGGAAAAAGCAGCCGTTGGTGGGTACAGTCATAAAAAGATCCCGGCAGCGCATGTTGTGTTCCTTCAGCTGCTGACGGATAAAGTCAGCACAGGCATCCCAGAAGGCAATCATGCCGTCCTTCACCATATTCTCCGGCAGCGGCGCCAGAAAATACTTTTCGATCCTTCCGTTGTTTACGAGACAGCATTTCATGCTGTATTCGCCGATATCGATTCCCAGATACTTCTTGATTTTTATTTTCATACTCTTTTGCCCTGCGCAGATCGCAAAACGCCGGTCCCGTACTGTTTCGACGAACAATACCTTGTAATTACCTTAAAATGTACTGCATATCTGCAAATATCTCAAGGTTTTTTTGCGATTGCTCAGCACCAGCGGAGATAGGCCTGCATGAGCTCCGGTCCCAGGAAGGTCGTAAAAACTGCCGCAGCCGCAATAGATGGACCGAAGGGAATGCGTTTTTTCTTTAAAAGCGCCGTGAACAGCAGGCCCAGGAAGCAGCTGAGCAGGAGAAGCAGAAGTATGCAGCCGGGCTTCACATAGAGGCCGCAGACAAAAAAGAGCTTGATGTCGCCGCCGCCCATGCCCTCCTTTCCGGTGAGGTGATCAAAGAGCAGGGTCAGCAAAAGCATGCCGCCGCCGAACAGGACAGCTCCCAGAAGGCTGTACAGCAGCTCCTCTCCCGGCCCCTGTCCGAAGCGCTGAAGCATGGCAGGAAGCGTCGGCAGATATGCCGGGCGGGCGGAAAACGCAAGCATTGGGATATCAGAATGCCCAAGGCAGGTGATCAGCGGCACTGTCACGAGCCAGACAAGCACCCCCGCGAGAATAAAGCGGTCCGGAATGGTATAGCTTTTCAGGTCCACCAGAGAAAGCCCCAGCAGAATCACGGCAAAAGCCATATAGCGAAGCGTCAGGAAGGAAAAACCGAAGCGATACAGGTAAGCGGCAAAGAGAAGGCCGCAAAGCAGCTCACAGAAAAAGCTTTCCGGCGGTACCCGGGTGCCGCAGTGCCGACATTTTCCCCGCAGGAAAAGGTAGGAGAAAACAGGAACGAGATCCGCAGCGCCCAGCGTATGACCGCAGTGATCGCAGTGAGAACGCCCCCTCCACACGCTTTCCCCCGACAGAAGCCGGTATGCGAGGCAGTCTGTGAAGCTGCCGAAGGCGGCGCCGAAAAAGAACGCCAGCAGGAGACAATAGATCCTAAATCCCAATTCCATATCGATTCCCTTCATTTCTATGCTATACTCTCCCCATGCATAGAATTCACCTTATCAAAATCACACACCTTACGCTGCTGTTCCTTCTTTTGGGGAGCGCGGCAGGCTGCCGACAGCTGCCGTTTTCTCTGCCCTCTTCCGTTGAAGAAACAAGCACAGCAGCAGGAAACAGCGACGAAGCGCCTGCAGCCGAAGCGCAGAGCATCGCAGCAGCGGAAAATCCGGCAGACGAAGGCAGCCCGGAAAGCGAAGCTGAACCGGCAATTGCTGCAGAAGACATTACCCCGGTAAACAGCTATGCCTTCTCGCAGCTGTCGACCGCGGAGCAGCAGGTCTACCGGGAGGTGCTTCAGGGTCTCCGCAGCGGGCAGGAAACGAAGCTCTCCACACTGGAGGACGATGTGCTGAAGCAGGTATTTAAATATGTGCTCTACGACCATCCGGAGATTTACGATACCGACGGCTTTCATTACAGCTCGGAAAGCATTGGCGAAAGCCGGCTTTCTCTTTCACTTATTCCCCAGTATACCCTGTCGCGGGAGGAAAAGGAAGCAACAGATGTCCGGCTTTCAGAGAAGCTTGCGGAGGTGCTGAAGAATGCACCGGCGGGTTCTGATTATGAAAAGGCATTGTATGCCTTCGACTGGGTAGTGGAAAATACGGACTATGCCGTGGATGCCGTGAACGGGCAGAATGTGCTTTCGGTTTTTCTGGACGGGCAGAGCGTCTGCAACGGCTATGCCAAGGCCTTTCAGCTTCTGCTGCAGAAAATGGATATCCCGGCGGTGCTGGTGACCGGCAAGGCGAAGAACGGCAGCCATGCCTGGGTTGCGGCCTGTCTGGACGGGGCCTGGTCCCTCTTCGATCCCACCTGGGGAGAGCCCGGCATCAGCAATGAAGCATTTTCTGATGTTCGCTTTGTGAACCACAGCTACTTTGCCCTGACTGCCGCGGACATGAATCTTGACCATGAGGCCCTCGGAGATCTTCCGCTGCCGGACTGCAGCGACGAGAGCCACAGTTACTTCCGGCAAAGCGGCAGCTATTTCACAAATTGTGACATGGAAGGTCTGCGCAGCTGCTTCCGGGAGGCACAGGAAGAAGGAGAATCTGCGGTGCAGTTTCGCTGTGAGGACAGCGCCCTGCGGGAGGAATTTCTCCACGAGCTTCTCGACAATCAGATGGTCTACCGCTTTCTGAACGGCCAGACAAGGGCCAGCTACTTTGTGAACGAGGGTCTGAACGTGGTGACCTTCCTCCTGAATGCCGAGGGATAAAGCGGGGCATTCTGCAGCGCAATCCAGTGTGTATTGATCAACGCAAAAAGTCAGGACGGGCAATTCCCCTCCTGACTTTTTCTGCTGCTAAGGAAATGCTGATTCAATCAGCGTTTCCCCATCTTTTTCTGTTCCGGAATTCCATCACCTTCTGAAAAAACAGCGCCGTGAGGAAGCCGCCGATCAGTCCGCCGATATGGGCCCGCAGACTGATCTCCGGATTGCCGAGTCCCGGTGCAAGCGAAAAAATGATGCCGAGCAGCACCCGCTTCATGGGAAAGTAGCGTCGGATCCCCGGCGTCATGGCAAAAACGATGAATACACCCAGAAGGCCGCAAATGGCGCCGGAAGCCCCGGCCGACAATGCCGGCTCCGCCCCGGGCAGAAAGTCCATGAACAGGGTCAGCACATTCCCGCAGAGCCCGGCGATGAAGTAAATGAAGAGAAAACGGATGCGTCCGAAGTAGCTCTCCACATAGCCTCCCAGTACAAAGAGGGAAATCATATTGCTGCCCAGATGGTCAATGCCGAAATGCAGGAACATGGCTGTCAATAGACGATAATACTCACCATAGCGCAGCACAAAGGGTGTATACAGTGCGCCGAAGCGCACTGCCACCTCCGTCTCCTGTGAGCCCCCGGCAAGAGTCTCCAGCGCATAGATCAGAACATTGATCCCGATCAGGACATAGGTCATGACGGGATATTTCCTTTGCCGATTCATAAAGCATCCGGAAGCCGTTCTCAGGAACGAAGCTCAATGCCCATTCTCTCCAGACCGTTCAGGATCTTCTTTACGGTGCCGTTGATCTCGTCATCCGTCAGGGTATGATCCTTCGCCCGCAGGGTCACGGTATAGGCCATGGACTTGAAGCCCTCCTTCACCTGTGCGCCCTCATAAATATCGAAGAGCTTCACATCCTCCAGCAGCTTTCCGCAGCGCTGCACCAGGATATCCTCAATGGCACCGGCGGTCACAGCGTGGGGCACCAGCATGGAGAAGTCTCTCGTTACAGCCGGGAACTTGGCAAGAGGCACGTACTTGGTCTTGTCGCCCACCAGCGGATAAACCGCCTTCATATCCACCACAGCGACATAGGCTCTCTCGCCGATGGAATAGTTCTCCAGCACCTCCGGGTGTACCTCACCCAGGAAGCCGATCTTCTCGCCGTTGTAGCTGATTTCTGCTCTCCGGCCGGGATGAAGATAGCTCTTCTCACAGGCAGCGGCGTCGTACTTGAAACGACCGTCAAGGCCGAGACGGTTGAGGATCACCTCCACATCGCCCTTCAGGGTGAAGAAGTCGCCCTCGCCGATGAAGCCCAGCGTCAGCTGCATGCGCTCATCCGGAAGCTCTGTCAGCGGCAGCTGCTTCGGCAGGTAAATGTTGGCCATCTCATACAGCTTTGCGACCTTGTTCCGCCGGTTGTAGTTCGTGGACAGGGAGCTCAGCATGCCATTCAGAGATGTGGTCCGCATCACGGAGAAATCCTCTCCCAGCGGGTTCATGATCCGGATCTGCTGTCTCTCTGCCGCATCTGCCGGCAGCAGAAGCTTGTCATAAACCTTCGGTGACTCGAAGGAATACATATAGGCCTGAGAATAGCCCAGTGCCTCAGCAGCATGGCGCACCTTCTCATTGACGGCAAGATCCGGTGCCAGACCGCCGGCAGCGTCACCGCTGGGCAGCGTGGTGGGCACATTGGCATAGCCGTAGAAGCGCGCTACCTCCTCAGCCACATCGCACATTCTGTGGATGTCCTGACGGAAGGTGGGTGCGGTAATGGTCAGCTCATCGCCCTCGATCTCTGTGGAAAGCTCGATTCTCTCAAGGATTGCCTTCATTTCCTCAGCGGTCAGGGAGAAGCCGATGAGATCGTTGATCTCCTGCACGGTGCAGCTCACCACGGACGGCTCCCGCTTTACCGGGTATACATCGATGATGCCGCCCACCACTTCTCCGGCATGGAGCTCCTCTACGAGCTCGCAGGCACGGTTGATGGCCCGCTCAGCGAGGTTCGGATCCAGGCCCTTCTCGAAGTATGCAGAGGCATCGGTTCTGTCACCGATCTTTCTGGCAGAGAGACGGATGTTGGTGCCGTCGAAGGTGGCTGCCTCGAAGACCATGGTCTTCACATCATCGGTGATCTTCGAATTCTGTCCGCCCATGATGCCGGCCACGCCGATGGCACCCTCTGCGTCACAGATGGTGAGCACGGTATGATCCAGCTTGCGCTCCTGCTGATCCAGGGTCTCGAAAACATCGCCGTCCTGCGCCCGCTTCACGATGATCTTGTGGCCGCGGATCAGGTCATAGTCATAGGCGTGCATGGGCTGGCCGTACTCCAGCATCACATAGTTTGTGATATCCACCAGGTTGTTGATGGGGCGAATGCCGGCAGATGCGAGACGTACCTGCATCCACTTCGGTGACGGTGCGAGCTGAATGTTCTTCACGACTCTTGCGGTATAGCGGGGACAAAGATCCGTGTCCACCACCTCAACAGAAAGATAGTCATTGACATTCTCGTCGTTGCCGCTGGCCTTCTCCTTCGGCGGAATGAAGGCCTTCTTAAAGGTGGCCGCTGCCTCTCTTGCGAGACCGATCACGCTGTAGCAGTCTACACGATTGGAGGTGATCTCATACTCGTGAATGGCGTCATTCAGTCCGAGAAGTGTCGGTGCATCCTCTCCCACCGGGGTGCCCTCCGGGAAAATATAGAGGCCGGACTCCGGTGCCTCCGGATAGAACTCACGGCTGCTGCCCAGCTCCTCGATGGAGCACATCATGCCGTAGGAATCAATCCCGCGCAGCTTGCCGGCCTTAATAGGAACGCCGTCCTCCGGAAGGGGACCGCCGTCATGACCGCCGGCTACCTTGCCGCCGTCCAGCACCACGGGGACCACATCGCCGACCTTCATATTGTTGGCGCCGGTCACGATCTGCAGCGGTGCCTCCGCACCGATGTCCACCTGGCAGATCACCAGCTTTGTGGCATCCGGATGCGGTTCAATGGACAGGAGCTTTCCGGTCACGATCTTCTCGAGATTTTTATTCAGAACAGTGCAGGTCTCCACCTTGTTGCCGGCCAGTGTCATGGCATCAGTGAATTCCTTCGGTGTACAGTCAAGATCCGGCACATAGGCCTTGATCCAGT
Source organism: Dysosmobacter segnis (assembly GCA_963616545.1). GTDB lineage: Bacteria > Bacillota > Clostridia > Lachnospirales > Lachnospiraceae > Oribacterium. Next base: position 7,061 of record CAVELT010000108.1, read on the forward strand.
TTAATGATGTATTCATGATTTTCTCCTAGTGCGTATTATCGTCAGAACTGATTCAGGAAACGGGTGTCATTCTCATAGAGAAGGCGCATGTCGTCGATCTCATACTTGAGAAGCGCGATTCTCTCAAGACCTACACCGAAAGCAAAGCCGCTGTATTCCTTCGGATCAATGCCGCACATCTCCAGCACATGCGGATGCACCATGCCGCAGCCCAGGATCTCGATCCAGCCCTCGCCCTTACAGAAGCGACAGCCCTTTCCGCCGCACTTGAAGCAGGAAACATCCACCTCGGCAGAGGGCTCCGTGAAGGGGAAATGATGGGGACGCAGCTTCGTCCTGGTATCCGGTCCGAAAAGCTCCTTTGCAAAGGTATCCAGTGTGCCCTTGAGATCGGCGAAGGTCACATGCTTGTCCACCACCAGACCCTCGATCTGATGGAAGGAAGGGGAATGGGTAGCATCCACGGCATCGGAACGGAACACACGTCCCGGGCAGATCATGCGGATGGGCAGCTTGCCCTGCTCCATCACTCTGGCCTGTACAGAGGAGGTCTGGGTGCGGAGAAGAATATTCTCATTGATATAGAAGGTATCCTGCTCGTCTCTTGCGGGATGTCCCTTGGGAATGTTCAGCTTCTCGAAGTTATACTCATCGAACTCCACCTCAGGGCCCTCTACGACCTCGTAGCCCATGCCCACGAAAATGCGCTCCACTTCCTCCAGTGCCCGGGTATTGGGATGCATGTGTCCGTACTGCATCTTCTTCGGCGGCAGTGTCACATCAATGGTCTCGGCCTGGATCTTCGCCTCTCTGGCAGCCTTCTGCACCTGCTTCATGGCCGTTTCCAGCTCGCTCTCCACCTTCTGGCGCACCTCATTCACAAGCTGTCCGAACTTCGGCTTCTCCTCTGCCGGCAGGTCCTTCATGGACTTCAAAAGCTGGGTGATCTCACCCTTTTTGCCCAGGAACTTCACCTTGATCTCGTTCAGTGCCGCCGCATCCTTGGCTGCCTGAATGCTTTCCTCTGCGAGCTTCTTCAGCTCTTCCAATTTCTGGTTTTCCATTTTCTGTCTCCTTTATGTTTTTCTGGGACGTAAAAAACCCTATCCATACCCAAAGGCATGAACAGGGACGAATTTTTCCGCGGTACCACCCATGTTCCCGGTGCAGCGACGATCGCTGTCTTCCGGACACTCTCAGACTTAACGCGCCTCCACGTTCCGAACTACTGGCAATAAGCTTTCCCCCGGACGACTCCGGTGTGAATGTTCAAGCCGGAACGAAGCAGGCTGCTCTCAGCGTCTCACAGCCATTCTCTGGGTTCGTTGCACCGTCTCTACTCTG
>CAVELT010000109.1:0-8065 GCA_963616545.1 Dysosmobacter segnis
CGAAATGGTCCAGCGCATACTGGGCAGACTTCATGATGCCGGGGCCGGAATCCATAATGGTGCCGTCCAGGTCGAGTAAAATCGCGTCATATTTTCTCATGTGTTTCTTCCTCTTCTCAGGCCCGAAGACATTTCCCTGTGCAGCTGTCCGGGCACTCTCAGATTTCGCAGGCGCGCCGCCGGAGAATCTCCAGCAGACACTGGTCCGCCTTGGAAAGATAGGCGTCCTTCAGCGTGGCAATGCAGAGACTCCAGTATGCATCATACTTTTTGTCTATGGAAAGGTAGACCGGCGGATTGCTGAAGCGGTTCTGGTTCACGTAATCGCTGGGCAGCATGGTGTAGCCTATGTTCAGCGCCGCCAGACGCTCTGTGGTCATGTAATTCCGGGTCTGCAACCGGATCCGCGGGGTAATGCCGGCCTTCTTCAATACCGCATCCGTCACATGGCGAATCCGCTGCTCCTTGAAAAGCGTCAGCAGCGGTTCATCCCGCAGAAGCTCCACATCCAGCACCGGATACTCATAGCCCTCCGCGGGCACAGCCTGCTTCACAAGAGGATTTTCCTTCGACATGGCGATCACAAAGGGATGATCGGTCAGAATTTCGTAATTCAGCGACGGGTTGGCCTCATTGTCCTCCGCCGGCGCATGCATGATGGAAAAATCCAGATCGCCGCTTACCAGCCGGGCCTCCTGCGGCTCCGTGGAGCCCTCAAAGATGTCCCAGGTAATGTTCGGGCACATGTGCTGGAATTCCGGTAAAATATGCGGCAGCACAATGGCTCCCAGATGATTGGTGATACCGAAATAAATTCTTCCCGCCCGCAGGTCGTTGATATCTGTGATCTCCGCTTCGAAGTTATCATAGATCTTCAGGATCTGGCAGGCCATCTGGTAGTAGCGCTCACCGGCATAGGTAAGGTGCAGTCCGTTGGAGCCTCTGACAAAAAGCTTCACGCCGATGGTGTCCTCAATGCGGGAAATCGACTGGGATAATGACGGCTGTGCCACAAAGAGCTTCTTTGCCGCTTTCGAAATGTTTTTTTCGTCTGCAACGGTTTTTACATACAGCAATTCACGACTGGTCATAGCAGCTGCCTCTTCTTAATAAAACGATTGACATAATTGATTTTCGTAATACGTCCGATAACAATAGCCTATATTGTAACATCGCCGTCGGAAAATCTCAAGCCGCCGCACTGTCCCGTCAGATGCCCCATCAAATCTTTCCCCATCAGACGCTGAACACCTCAAAGCGGTTGTTCTTCGGAATCACCAGGCTCTCATGGGCACGGATGTAGTCCACGATCAGGTCCTGCATGTTGTCAGCACCGCTGTATACCGTTTTGCATGCGCCGAGGGCAGCATAGCCGCCGGTGCCGGTCGCCCGGTAATCACAGGTCACCAGCCTGTAGGTATCCGTTTCACTGAGCTCTGTGCCATCCAGCCGCCGGAGACGCACCACCCGGTCGCCCTTCGGTCTTGTGAGATCAAAGGCATAGTCCAGGCCGGCATAGATGTCATAATTGTAATGCTCGATCTTCGGTTTCAGGAAGGTATCCCCGATATAGGGCTTTCCCTCCGCATCCAGCTCCAGGTACATGGCGCAGCGCTCCAGGCATTCCTTCAGCACCGCCCGCGTTACCTCCTTCACCGTCAGCGTGTTGGCAAACATGTATGCCGTATACACGGACCGTATGCTGACAGAAGCCGGAAGTCCCATCGGATTGTTGCCGAGCGCGGAGCAGGCGAAGTCTGCCGGTACCGTTTCCAGCATTACCTGGTTAAAAAAATCCGCAAGGCGGCTGCCGTGAAGCGCCACCGCCAGCTTTTCCTCCGGCGGGATGGGCTCACTGAGCCGGCCGATGCTTTCGTCCAGCCAGGACTCCGCAGCGTTTTCCAACGGCATCAGCGCGGCATAGTCTGCCGGATCGCAGTCCCGGTCCACAGGAACGAGCGACGAATCCAGCTGCAGCGCCGGAGACAGATCACGGTTCAGCGATCCCCGGATGTGAATATAGCTTCCTGCATCACAGGGCGGCTGCACAGTAAAGGTATCTGCAATCACCGTGCCCGCAACGCTCATATGCTGATGGCCGGTCAGAAGGATGTCGAAATCCGTCTCCTCCGCCAAGCGGCAGGCAACATTTTCCTTGGAATCCGTGAGTAGCGCTCCGCTTTCCAGATCCCGCTCATAGCCCCCGTGATAAATGCAGATACAGATGTCGCACTGCGGCCGCAGCTCTGCCAGAGCCACAGACGCTGCGGCGATGGGCTCGGAAACCATGAGTGCCGTCAGGTGCTCCGGCTTCTCCCAGAGATTCACATAGTCCGTCACAATGCCGGTGAAGCCCACCCGCAGACCGTTTTCCAGGGTTTTGACCCAGGTCTTCTGCAGCTTCAGCTCGCCCCGGCGGTCGTCAACATTGGCGCAGACACAGACCGCCTTCATGGCATGGGTATATTCCTTCAGCACCTCATAGCCGAAATTGAAATCATGGTTGCCCAGGGTATACACATCGAGCCCCATGGCATTAAAGGCAAAGGCCGCAGGGTGCACGTCAAAGCACTCTCTGTGCTCAAGATAATACTGCAGCAGCGGTGAGCCCTGCAGCGAATCGCCGCCGTCCGCCACAATGGTATTGCCGCTGTGCCAGATGGCCGCGGAAATATCCATCAGCCCCCTCGTCAGATGCCCGCCGGTCTGGTAATCCACCGGCAGGATCTTGCCGTGGGTATCCGAGGTGTAATAAATGTCAAATTCCTTCTGCATGCCTCATCCTCTTGTCAGCTTCACTCTGATCTTAGTGGACACCCATTCAATGATCAGCACCAGAATGATGAGTCCGATCAGGATAGAGCCGGCCTCGTTCCAGCGGTAAGCGTTCATGGCAAAAATCAGAGGTGCACCGATACCGCCGGCGCCCACCAGACCCAGGACAGTGGCGTCACGCAGGTTGATATCAAAACGGTAAATGGCGGTGGAGGCAAAGTTCGGCATCAGCTGGGGCAGAATGCCGTACCGAATCTTCTGCCAGGTGGTGCAGCCCGCCGCATCCAGAGACTCCAGAATCTTGGTGTCCAGATCCTCGATGGCCTCGATATACATCTTCGAAACCATACCGATGGAGCAGAGTGACATGGTCATGAGTCCCGCAAAGGCGCCGGGGCCCGTCACACGGATAAACATAAGGCCGTATACAAAGGCCGGCACGGTGCGGATCATCATGATCAGAATCCGTCCGATAAAGGCAACAGGCTTCGGGGCCAGATTGCCGGCCGACAGAAAGGCCAGCGGGATGGAAATGACGGCGCCCACCACGGTGCCCATGAAGGCAATACAGATGGTCTCCAGCAGGAGATACAATACGCCGCTGCTCGTCAGATTGAAAAGGAGCGCCGTATCCGGATGCACAATACCATTCAGGATATTGAGCGCCATTTTGCCGCCGTTGGTGGTGGTACCGGAGGTCTCCATTGCCGTCGCACTCCAGAGAAGGAGCACAAGGATAATGATGCCGATGACAAGGTTGTAGATCCAGTCCTTGGGACGCTTGTCATAAGCCTGTTCGATTCTGCTGTTCATAGACTGTCTCCCTTCTCCCTAGACAAGGCGCTTCCGGATGCTGCGGCTTATGGTTTCAATGATAAACACTGTAATAAACAGCACCAGAAGAATCATGCCGACATTCGGATACTCACGCCAGCCCAGCTGCTCATTCAGGATCAGGCCGATACCGCCTGCGCCCACGTAGCCAAGCACTGCGGCGTAGCGCACATTACCCTCAAAGTTATAGAGGCTGTTGGACAGAAAGCTCGGCATCACCTGGGGAACGATGGCAGACACGAAGGCCTGATAACGGCTCGCGCCCATGGCCTCCAGCGCCTCGAAAGCCCCCATATCCACCGTCTCGATCTCCTCATACAGGATCTTACCGATATAGGCGAAGGAAAACACTGCGATGGCCGTGGTACCGGCAATGGTGCCGAGTCCGAAGATAAAGGTTGCGATCAAGGCTGATACCAGTGTCGGCAGGGTACGCACAATACTGAACATCAGACGCATCAGCCATACCACCGCCTTGCTTTTGCAGACATTGGTGCTGGCCAGCATCGCAAAGGGCACGCAGAGCACAGAGCCGATAAAGGAGCCCAGGAGAGACATCTTGATGGTATCCAGTATCGGACTGATGATCTTTCCTGTATAGGAGGGCTCCGGCGGGAACATCTGTCCCAGAATCACGAAGAACTCCTTGCCCCGCTTCATCAGTGTGGCAGGCTGAAAGCCGGTGACCTTAACAGAAACGCAGGCGAAGATCAGGATAATGAGTGCATACAGCGGTGCGCGGGAACGCCGCTCCGGAATCTCTCTGCCGTCCGGAAGAGTATAGATTTTAGGCGGAAAGAGCTTGTCATAGATGCGCATTTTATGCCTCCTTGCCCTGGTAGATCTTTGCCAGCACTGCATCGTCCACCTGGTCCGAGGGTCCGTCGTAAACCACCTCACCGGCCCGGATGCCGATGACGCGCTGACAATACTGCAGCGCCAGATCCACGTGATGGATGTTGATGAGGATGGTGATGTTCATATCCTTATTGATGCGGGTGAAATCATCCATGACCTGCTTGGCTGTGATCGGGTCAAGGGCCGCCACCGGCTCATCGGCCAGTATGATCCGGGGATTCTGTGCCAGTGTCCGGGCCAGCGCCACACGCTGCTGCTGACCGCCGGAAAGCTGATCGGCTCTGACAAACGCTTTGTCCACAATGCCTACCTTGTCCAGGCACTCCAGTGCCTTGAACTTCTCCTCTTTCGTGTAGATGCCCAGAAGAGACCGCCACCAGGGCATATCCGGCACAAAGGCCGTGAGCACGTTCTTGATCACCGTGGTACGGGTGATCAGGTTGAAGGACTGGAAGATCATGCCGATCTTCCGCCGGAATTTACGGAGCGATGCACCGGACAATGTCATAACATCCGTATCGTCCACGGTCAGCTTGCCGCTGGTCACATCATGCATACGGTTGATGGTTCTGATGAGCGTGGATTTTCCGGCACCGGAAAGACCGATGATGGCCACAAATTCTCCCTGCTCAATGCTCAGATTGATGTGCTTAAGTCCCTCATATCCGTTGGGGTATGTTTTTCCGACATCTTCAAACTTGATCATATTTTGTTCCTTCCTGAAGTGATCATGAATAAAAAAGGCAGAACACACTTTACCATGTTCTGCCTCTGAAAATTTTATGCCGCATCAAAGAGCAGCAATCGTCCGCCGATTAGGAATTGGCACGAAGCTCCTGGATGATCTTCTGTGCCTCACGCTCAGAATCATAGTCTGAATCGTTGGCTGCCACATAACCCTTGTGGCTGTAGATGGCGATAACCTCCTTGCCCTCATCGGTATTTCCGATGTTAATGAAGGCCTGCTGGAGTGCCGACTTGAAGTCCGCATCCTGCATTACCTCAGAGCTTCTGGATACGGAGATGGTATCATTGAAGATGCCCGGTGTTACACCGATCAGGTCTGTATCATCCCAGATGCTGTTGGACATAGCGTACTCAGACTGCCACTTGTCCTCATAGTCACGGCGCGCATCCGCATAGGTGCAGAGCACATCGATCTGTCCCTGTGCCAGACGGGCAAAGGCAGTGCCGTAGGAATCACACTGTACCGCATGCGTAAGGTCTGTGATGTTCTTGCCGTACTTCTGCTGAATCCAGAGTGCCGGGTAAATGTAGCCAGCGCTGGAGGTCGGGCCCATCACGCCCCAGTTCAGACCATCAAGGTCCTCCCAGCTGAGCTCCTCGCCGCTGTTGATCTTCTCTGCAGCTGCACGTCCTGCCTCGGAGGGGCCTGCCACGATGAGGGCTCTGTAATAGGTAACCTGCTTCTCTACAGCCTCAGTGGGCTTGTTCTCGTTCCACACCTTCGGGTCGTCATCATCGATGGAAAGGCCGTCTCTTGTGGCTGTGCAGAGCACTTCTGCGCCGTCATCGTAGAGGACATATGTGCCGCCCGGAATGAAGCCTACATCAATGGTGCCTGCCTCCAGTCCCTCGCCGACTGCCTCGAAGCTGGTGCCTACGGTAATGTTGACATTCTTGATATCATAGCCAAGCTCTGCCATCTGTGTCTGGATCATGGCCTTGAGGGGCTCTGTGGCAGTAACGATCTCCGACGGCTCACGAGAAGGCACGAATGCGACCTCCAGGTTTTCCACCTCCTTGGTCTCTGTTGAAGCCTCAGCCTTTTCAGCTGCTGCCTCGGTACCTGCCGCAGAAGCCGCTGCTGTTGTTTCTGTGCTTGTACTGCTTCCGCAGCCGGCCAGAAGAGAAACAGCTGAAGCAGCCGTCAGAAGAAGCGCAATGCTCTTTTTCATAATACTGATTTCCTCCTTAAAAACGCACCCAGGGCCCGGGTGCCTGTTTGATCATGCTACAGTTGTCGTTTGTCATAAACTGATAGCAAATCGGTAAAAAATAATGCCTATCAAATTTAGCATAAAATCCGGGGCTCTTCAACAGAAAAGAAAAGCGCCGGCTGCCCGGCGGCAAAGAAATCCCCGGCGGAACACTCCGCCGGGGACATACTGTTCGCTGTAAATTAAATTTCCTGCAATCGGCTTACTTCAGGAACATACCGAAGATGACAGATCCGAGGATCAGCACGATACCGCCGCCGAGACGGGAAGAGAGCTGAGCATAAGGGATCAGAGCCATACGGTCGCCGGCGCCAAGTACAGCCAGGTCTCCGGAACCGCCGCGGTTTGCCATGCAAAGGCCGGCAGTAACAGCGGTATCGATGGGGAAGAAACCAACCAGCTGACCAACGATAGCAGAACCGATGATACATCCAAGCACGATCAGTGCAGCGATAACAACATTGGACAGGGTGCAGGCAGACGCCAGATCATTGATATTGGTATCCACTGCCACACCAACCATGATGATGTTGATGAAGTTCTTGGTGAAGAAGCTCTGCATGGTCTTGGCGGCAGCACGAATGTTGTCCGGGATGATGCCGGTTGCTGCAGCGATAGCCACGAAGAGGATCATGTAAGCAAACTGGTGGATCGGTGCACCTGCAACCTCCGGCAGGATAACCTTAGCAAAAAGTCTGCCCAGTGCATAGAAGCAGCATGCCAGTACAATGGCTCCGCCGTAATCGCCGAGCTTCGGCTTCTCCAGCTTTGAGTCATCGGCATTGAAATTGCCCTTCTTCATCAGACGAGCATCAGCACCGGTTCCGCCTGTCCATGCCGGCTTTACCTGGCCGAGCTTCTTCAGAAGCGCGGAGCTGATAATGGCGAATACGTTTGCAATGGTCAGGATTGCAATGGCAAAGGTATAGTAGTTTGCTGCCGGATCGCCGGTTACTGTCTCATAGATCTGAGAAAGCGGTACGGCACCTGCGCCGTTTCCGCCGCCCATGATCGGCAGTACATACTTGATGAGCACGTTGGACGGTGTTACGCCGAAGATCAGACCGCCGAGGATGCCCAGAAGGCCTGCGCCGAAAAGTCCGCCGAAGATGGACGGGATATATCCGACGAAGGAACGGATCATCAGCTTACGATCCAGGGAAATGATGGAGCCTGTGATCAGGAATACGATGAAGAAGGACAGGAAGTCCGAATCATCCATGAGTGCCGCCATACCGGTTACATACTTCTCCGGGAAGAAGTTGTAGGTGAAAAGGAAGGCAGACACAATGTAGGTCATAACGATACCGCCGCCTACATAGGTATTCCAAATCGGAAGTCTGTCACCGATCTGATCGCAGACAATGCCGACGCTCAGCATCAGCAGGAAGCAGCCTGCGAGATCTGTGGAAAGTGAACCCGTAAACATGCCAACAAAGGCAATGACTACGATTGCAAGTGCAAGCCACCAGGGCAGTCCCATCGGCTTACAAGGAGCGAACAGCGCCTTTTTGTACTGATCCATAAAATTATCCCCCTTGATAAAATGTTTGCAGCAGCTCCGTTCCCGTACGCGACCCCTCGCGCTGCGAAGCCTCTGCAGTGTAATGGATACATCCGGTCATGCGCTGACCGGT
>CAVELT010000110.1:0-7651 GCA_963616545.1 Dysosmobacter segnis
TACTCTAGCACAGCACGCGGATTTAAACAAGGGAGGGACATCTCCGGGCTTGCCTAAATCCCGTTCATGCGGTATGATACGGGGTAATTTCACTGAGTAAAGTGTTAAAGCAAGAGGAGGAGAACAATGACAATTGCAAAAATCGGCATGATGCTGGCCATGCTCATCTATCTTCTGGGCATGCTCTACATCGGCTTCAAGACCGCAGACCGCACCGGCAGCGCCGGAGATTTCTATCTCGGCGGCAGAAAGCTGGGCCCCTTCGTGACCGCCATGAGTGCGGAGGCCTCGGATATGTCCTCCTGGCTCCTGATGGGACTGCCGGGACTCGCCTATCTCAGCGGCATCGCCTCACCGGGCTGGACTGCCATCGGTCTCGGCATCGGTACCTATCTCAACTGGCTCATCGTGGCCAGGCGGATCCGGATCTATTCCGAGGTAAACGATTCCATCACCATTCCGGAATTTTTTTCCAACCGCTACAATGACACGAAGCGCCTGCTGACCCTGGTGGCCGCCGTCGAGATCGTCATTTTCTTCATTCCCTATACCGGCTCCGGCTTCGCCGCCTGCGGCAAGCTCTTCTCCAGCCTCTTCGGACTGGACTACCATGTGGCCATGATCGCCAGCGCCTTCGTCATCGTGGGCTATACCTCACTGGGCGGCTTCCTGGCAGCCAGCACCACCGACTTTATTCAGAGCATTGTAATGTCTTTGGCACTGCTGATCGTGCTGGTCTTCGGTGTACAGCAGGCCGGCGGCGTGGCCGTGGTTATGCAGAATGCAGCGAGCCTCAGCGGCTACTTCAGCCTGACGGCCAGCCATGACCCGGTCAGCGGCAGCGCAGTCGGCTTCGACTTCATTACCATCCTGTCCACCCTGGCCTGGGGCCTCGGCTACTTCGGCATGCCCCATATCCTGCTGCGCTTCATGGCCATTGAGGAGGCCGAGAAGCTGACCCTGTCCCGCCGCATCGCCTCCGTCTGGGTGGTGATCTCCATGGGCATCGCCATCTTCATCGGCATGGTGGGTCTCGGCATGACCAATGCCGGCGCGCTGGACACCCTGGTGGGCTCCCAGTCCGAGACCATCATCGTGCTGATCGCCAACAGCCTGGCCTCCTACGGCCTGCTTCCGGCACTGATTGCCGGCATCGTGCTGTCGGGCATCCTGGCCTCCACCATGTCTACCGCCGACTCACAGCTCCTGGCTTCCTCCTCATCCATCGCCAACGACATTATCCACAATGTCTTCCGCATCGATATGGATGAGAAGCAGACCATGTATATCGCGCGGGCGAGCCTCCTGATCATCGCATTGATCGCCATTGTGATCGCCTGGAATCCGGACAGCTCCGTCTTCCAGATCGTATCCTTCGCCTGGGCGGGCTTCGGCGCCTCCTTCGGACCGGTGGTGCTGATGGCGCTTTTCTCCCGGCGGTCGAATTTCTACGGTGCCTTCTGCAGCATGCTGACCGGCGGCGCCATGGTCTTCATCTGGAAGTATCTGGTACGGCCCATGGGCGGCTTCTGGGACATCTATGAGCTCCTGCCGGCCTTCCTGCTGGCCATCCTCGTGAACATCGCGGTGAGCCTTCTGACACCGGCGCCGAACCTCAATGTCACCGCGGACTTCGACCAGGTGAAGGCGAGAATGAAGGCCTGAGTATGGCGGGAAGCACGAAAAAAGAGGAAAAAACCAGGTATCTCGAGCTGAACCAGGACCTGAAAAGCGGAAATTACCGGCCCCTGTATCTCCTCTACGGCAGCGAGGAATATCTGAAAACTTCCTATAAAAAGATGTTCCGGCAGGCCATCGGCGGCGAGGACGGTATGAACTACCAGTTTTTCGAGGGTATGCCGGATCTGGATACCCTGATCGATGCACTGGAAACAATGCCGTTTTTTGCCGAGCACCGGCTGGTGCTGATCAGCGGCTCCGGGTTCTTCAAAAGGACGCCGCCGGAGCGATTGCTCACGTATCTCCCGAAGCTGCCGGCCTCCAGCCATCTCATGTTCATCGAAAATGAGGTAGACAAGCGGAACAAGCTCTACAAGCTGGTAAGCACCGCGGGCTTCGCCTGTGAGCTCGGCGAGCAGGACGAGAAGCAGCTCGCCGCCTGGGCGGCCCGTTATTTAATGAAGGCAGGCAAGAAGATCCGGGGCTCGACTATGGAGCAGCTCCTCCGGAAAACCGGCAGCAGCATGGACAATATCCTGAGCGAGCTGGAGAAGCTCATTGCCTATACCGGCAGCCGCGAGATCATTGAGGATGAGGATATCGCGGCCATCTGTACCGAGAATGTGGAGGACCGGGTCTTCGACATGATCACGGAGCTGAGCCTCGGCAACACCGAGCGGGCCATGGCCTGCTACCGGGATCTGCTCTTCCTGCAGGAGGCGCCCATGAAGCTGCTGGCGCTCATGCGCCGGAACTTCAATCAGCTGCTCCTCGCCAAGGAGTGCCTGCAGCGCGGCGTGAGCCGCCAGGAAAGCGCCGCCTACATCGGCGTCAGCCCCTGGGCCGCCGGAAAGCTGCTGGAGCAGGCCAAGCACTACACCCGCGAAAGCCTGCAGTCCTATATTCGCCGCTGCCTCGACTACGACACCGGCATCAAGAGCGGAAACCTCTCCGACCGCATGGCGGTGGAGCTTCTGCTGACGTCCTAAACATTCTTCGGGCTCTGCGAAAGCAGAGCCCTTTTTGTACGCGCGACGGGTGCCCGCCGCGCTGTTTTTTTGCCAAAAATCCGAAATCTTCTTGACAGTAAAATCCCTTGAGAGTATGATACGCAATAGATGTTAGCACTCCGATATTTTGAGTGCTAACAATCGAAAGGGAAGCGGGAACGCTTCCGACAGAAAAGGGAGGCGGACAGAGATGGAGCTGGACAATCGAAAGCTTGTGATATTGACAACCATTATCAAAAACTATCTTGAGACCAGCGAGCCGGTGGGCTCCAGGACCATCAGCAAGTTTTCGGGACTGAACCTGAGCTCCGCTACCATTCGAAACGAAATGAGCGACCTGGAGGAGATGGGCTACATTGTACAGCCCCACACCTCCGCCGGACGGATCCCCACGGACAAGGGCTATCGCTTCTATGTCGATCAGCTGATGGCCAGTCACCGGGATGAGCTGGAGGCGGTGCGGACCAGCATGTTTGAACGGGTGGACCGGCTGGAGACCACGCTGAAGCAGCTGGCCAAAACCGTAGCGTCGGATACCAATTACGCGGCCATGGTTTCGGGACCTTCCATTCACCGGAACCGGATCAAGTTCGTGCAGACCTCCATTGTGGATGCCCGCAGACTTCTTCTGGTGATCATGATGGAGGGCAATATCGTCAAAACCGCCACCGTGCAGCTGGACGGCAGCGAGGAGCTGGACTTCAATACGATCCTTTCGCTGAACCTGCTCCTGAACGATGAGCTGGACGGCCTTTATGCCGAGGACATCACCGAGGGACGCTGCGCACAGCTTTATGCCCGTTCCGCGTACCGGAACACGCTGCGTGCCATTATGGAGACCATCATCGCCACACTGGACTTCGCCAAGCGGGACCTGAAGATCTATACCTCCGGCGCCACCAACATTTTCAAATACCCGGAGCTGACGGAGACGGACAACGCCTCCAGACTGATCTCCGCACTGGAGCAGAAGGATGAGCTCATCGATCTGGTGCAGGACGTGGAGAACTCCCAGAAGCAGATCCAGGTATACATCGGTGAGGAATCGCCGCTGCAGAATGTGTCGGACTGCTCGGTGGTGACGGCAAATTACCAGCTGGGCAACGGCATGAAGGGCACCATCGGCGTCATCGGTCCCAAGCGGATGGATTACGAGCGGGTGCTGGACATTCTGACACGGCTCATGAATGAGATGGATCAGGCATTTAAGGAATAAATACAGAAAGGAGCAGAGGACTTGAACGAGGAAGAGATGAAGAAGCCTTCTGAGGAAACAGAAGCACAGACCGCAGAGAAGGCAGAAGCAGAGGCCGCTGCGGAAAATACAGAGAAGGCTGCAGAAGCAGAGGATAATGTCGGCGGTGCCGCAGATGCGACAGGCGCCGCAGATGCGGCAGGTGCCGAGGGTGCGGACAGCGCCCCGGAAGCCGATGACCTCAAGCTGCAGAGCATGAAGGAGAAGTACGAGAACGAGGTAGCGGGCTGGAAGGACAAGTACACCCGGCTCTATGCGGAGTTCGACAACTTCCGGAAGCGGACAGACAAGGAGAAATCCCAGATGTTCGAGCTGGGCTCGAAGGACGTCATCGAGAAGCTGCTTCCCGTTTATGACAACTTCGAGCGTGCCCTCGGCACGGTTCAGGAGGAAGAGCTGGAGGATGCCTTCACCAAGGGTGTGATGGGCATATACAAGCAGCTGCAGAAGCTGTTTGCCGACCTCGATGTGAAGCCGATTGAAGCCGAAGGGCAGAAATTTGATCCGAACCTGCACAATGCGGTGATGACGGATACCGAGAGTGATGCCGAGGAGGACATCATTACCCAGGACCTGCAGAAGGGCTATACCTTCCGCGGCAGTGTGATCCGCCACTCCATGGTGAAGGTGAAGAAATAAAGAGAAACAGACAGGCATTGTTTTGGAATAAAAAAGGAGAGTACGATTATGGGAAAGATTATAGGAATTGACTTAGGTACAACCAACAGCTGTGTAGCCGTAATGGAGGGTGGTAAGCCCACCGTCATCGCCAATGCAGAGGGTCTCAGAACCACACCGTCAGTAGTGGCTTTCACAAAGAACGGTGAGAGACTGGTCGGCGAGCCGGCAAAGCGTCAGGCCGTGACCAATGCAGACCGCACCATTGCCTCCATCAAGAGACATATGGGTACCGACTACAAGGTAAGCATCGACGGCAAGAGCTACACACCGCAGGAGATCTCCGCTATGATTCTGCAGAAGCTGAAGGCTGACGCAGAGGCATATCTCGGCGAGAAGGTAAGCGAGGCAGTCATCACTGTTCCGGCATACTTCAACGACTCCCAGAGACAGGCCACCAAGGACGCCGGCAGAATTGCCGGTCTCGATGTAAAGCGTATCATCAACGAGCCGACAGCCGCAGCACTGGCTTACGGTCTGGATGATGAGTCCGAGCAGAAGATCATGGTTTATGACCTGGGCGGCGGTACCTTCGATGTCTCTGTCATTGAGATCGGTGACGGCGTGATCGAGGTTCTGGCCACCAACGGTGATACCCGTCTCGGCGGTGATGACTATGACAACCGCATTACCCAGTGGATGGTAGACGAGTTCAAGAAGGCCGAGGGCGTGGATCTGTCTCAGGACAAGATGGCCCTGCAGAGACTGAAGGAAGCCGCAGAGAAGGCAAAGAAGGAGCTTTCTACGGCAACAACCACAGAGATCAACCTGCCCTTCATTACCGCAACCGCAGAGGGCCCGAAGCATCTCGATATGAACCTCACCAGAGCAAAGTTCGAGGAGCTGACCTCGGATCTGACCGAGAGAACCGCGCTTCCGGTACAGAATGCACTTCGCGATGCCGGCATTACCGCAGCAGAGCTTTCCAAGGTGCTTCTGGTCGGCGGCTCCACACGTATGCCGGTGGCACAGGAGAAGGTAAGACAGCTGACCGGCAAGGAGCCTTCCAAGACACTGAACCCGGACGAGTGCGTAGCCCTCGGTGCAGCCGTACAGGGCGGCAAGCTGGCAGGCGATGCCGGTGCCGGTGATGTGCTTCTGCTGGATGTTACTCCGCTGACACTGTCCATCGAGACACTGGGCGGCGTGGCTACCCCTCTCATCAAGAGAAACACCACCATCCCGACCAGAGCCTCTCAGGTATTCTCTACCGCTGAGGACAACCAGACCGCTGTGGATATCCACGTGGTACAGGGTGAGCGTGAGTTCGCAAGAGACAACAAGACCCTCGGCCAGTTCAGACTGGACGGCATTCTGCCGGCACGCCGCGGTGTTCCGAAGATCGAGGTAACCTTCGACATCGATGCCAACGGTATCGTAAATGTATCCGCTAAGGATCAGGGAACCGGCAAGGAGCAGCACATCACCATCACCTCCGGCTCCAACATGTCCAAGGACGACATCGACAAGGCCGTACAGGAGGCACAGCAGTACGAGGCAGCCGATAAGGAGAAGAAGGAAGCCATCGAGACCCGGAACGGCGCTGACTCCATCGTATTCCAGACCAAGAAGGCCCTGGAGGATGTGGGCGACAAGCTGAGCGGCAGCGACAAGTCTCAGGTTGAGGCAGATCTGAAGGCCCTCGAGGATGTGCTGGCAGCGAACCCGCTGGAGAGCATCACCAAGGACGGCGCCGAGAAGATCAAGGCTGCACAGGAGACCCTGATGAAGTCCTCACAGGCTCTGTTCAGCAAGGTATATGAGCAGGCCCAGGCCGCACAGGGTGCCGCAGGTGCCCAGGGTGCAGCCGGCAATGCCGGAGAGGCTTCCCAGAGCACAGGCAGCACAGCAGGCGATGACAATGTCGTTGACGGCGACTTCAAGGAAGTTTAATCAGAACGATTCCACAGGACATGATTTGGCAGCCGCTTTCCGAGCGGCTGCCAAATTCGGGTTTTCTGTTGCGCGGGTCTGCGGCAGGCACGGTCTGCAGCAGTCTCGTGTGATACAAAGGGGAGGAATACATGGCAGAGAAACGTGACTATTACGAGATTCTCGGGGTCGACAAGGGTGCGGACGATGCGGCCATCAAGCGGGCGTATCGAAAGCTGGCGAAGAAATACCATCCGGATGCCAATCCGGGAGACAAGACGGCAGAGGAGAAGTTCCGTGAATGCTCCGA
Source organism: Dysosmobacter segnis (assembly GCA_963616545.1). Lineage (GTDB taxonomy): Bacteria > Bacillota > Clostridia > Lachnospirales > Lachnospiraceae > Oribacterium. The sequence goes on from CAVELT010000110.1 coordinate 6,806, forward strand.
GGCCTATGCTGTCCTGTCCGATCCTGAGAAGAGAAAGGCCTATGATACCTACGGACATGCTGCCTTCGATCCGAACTCTGCGGCAGGCGCAAGCTCGGGCTTCGGCGGCTTCGATTTCAGCAACATGGATTTCGGCGATATTTTCGGCGATCTCTTCGGCTTTGGCGGCGGCAGCCGGGGCGGCTTCTCCTCCTACGGCTTCGGCGGCGGTCAGCGGGCGAACCAGCCTCAGCGCGGCGCTTCGATCCGTGCGGGCGTGCGCATCACCTTTGATGAGGCCATCAAGGGCACGAAGAAGAACATCAAGATCCGCTACAAGGATACCTGTACGAGCTGCAGCGGCACGGGCGCCAAGGCCGGCACCACACCGGAGACCTGTCCGAAGTGCGGCGGCCGCGGTCAGGTGGTGATGACGCAGCAGAGCATGTTCGGCACCATCCAGCAGGTGGTTTCCTGCCCTGACTGTCACGGCAGCGGCAAGATCATCAAGGAGAAGTGTCCGGACTGCCGCGGCGAGGGCTACATTTCCACCATGAAGACCATCGAGATCACCATTCCGGCCGGCATCGATGACGGTCAGACCCTCCGCCGGGCGAACGGCGGCGATCCCGGCACAAACGGCGGTCCGCGCGGCGACCTTCTGGTGGAGATCACCGTGACGCAGCATCCGTTCTTCAAGCGGCAGGGCACAAATATCTACTCCACCGAGGCCATCAGCTTCTCGCGGGCAGCTCTGGGCGGCACCACTGTCATCAAAACAGTGGACGGACCGGTGGAGCTCAACATCAAGCCGGGCACCCAGTCCGACACCAAGATGCGGCTGCGGGGCAAGGGTGTGCCCAGTCT
>CAVELT010000111.1:0-7520 GCA_963616545.1 Dysosmobacter segnis
AGTTCCTGCTGATCGTTCACGGTCTCCGGCTCAGCAAGACCGTTGAGGAGCTGCTGCTCAATTTTGCGGAGCGCTCCGGCCTCGATGATGTCGGAAACTTTGCCGAGGTCTTCATCGTGGCCCGTAGGTCCGGCGGAGAGCTGACCCGCATTCTGCAGCACACCGCCGATGTGATCCGGGACAAGCTGACCATAACAGAGGAGATCCTCACCATGAACGCCGCCAAGCGCTATGAGCAGCGCATCATGAATCTGGTGCCCTTCCTGATCATCCTGTATATGAATTTTTCCTCACCGGATTTCTTCCATATCCTCTATGACAGTCTGCTGGGGCGTCTCGTCATGACGGCCTGTCTCGGGGTCTATCTTGCGGCGGTATGGCTGGCAGACCGCATCATGCGCATTGAGGTATAAGCCATGACAGAAGAAATGCAAACGCAAAAAAACAAGCGGCCCTTGACTGCCCGCCAGCCGGATGACGTAAAGCGGCAAGGCACAAAACCGCAGGGCACAGCAGCCCGGCGAAGGGGGCGGCGCAGCGCAGCCCTCGGGGCGCTTCGTCAGCGGATCCGGGGCACCCCGAAAAAGGTGCTGCAGCAGATGCTGCTGGCGCTTCTGGTCTCTCTCCTCCTCTCTGTGGCCGTCTATCTCAGCAGCATGGGCCGCACCCAGCTTGTGAACGGCACGGGCCTCCGGCGGAGCAGCTACGGACAGGCCGAAAGCAGCTATGCGCTGCAGGTCCACGGGCTGCTTTCCGGAAAGTCCCTTCCCGTCACGGTATCGGTGGGCGCCCGGCGCTATACCCGGGAGGAGGCCGATGCGGTATTTCAGAGGCTGGTGGAGGAGATCGAAGAAAAAATCACCGCCGAAGACGAAAGTCTGGACGGGGTCCGCAGCGATCTGACGCTGCCCGCCGGCTTCCCGGAGGAGGGCGTGCAGGCCAGCTGGCGCTTCTATCCGGAGCGCTGGGAAAGCGCGGCAGACGCCGAAGCAGAAAACGATACCGCATCGGATACGGAAGGTGAAGCGGCAGAAGCGGATACCGCCGGTGAAGATTCGACAGCTTATTACCAGAAATATGCCCGGCTCATTGACGAAAACGGCAGGATCAGCAACGAAAGCTTCGCCGCGGACGAGACGGCGGAGGGCTACCTCTCGCTCATCCTCAGCACCTATATCCTCCCGGACAGTGAGGACGACGCGGAGAATGCGCCGGACTACCTGCAGACCCGCTACAAGTCCCAGCCTTATAAGCTGTATCTCAGGGTCCTGCCCCGTCAGCTTTCGGAGGAGCAGCACCTCATTGCTGCCCTGGAGCAGTCGCTTGCGGACAGCAACGAGAATGCCATGAATGAAAGCCTGCTGCAGCTGCCCTCCGAGCTTCTAGGCCGTCATCTCAGCTATTCCGAGAAAGCAGACCGGAGCTATCTCCTCTTCCCCTTCCTGGGGATCGCCGCGGCCGCCGCCATCTATCTGCAGCGGGGCGCCAGGCTGAAGGAGGAAAAGAAAAAGCGGGAAACTCAGCTGATGCTGGATTATTCGGAGCTTGTCTCCAAGCTCATCGTCTATCTCGGCGCCGGCTTCACCGTCCGCAATGCCTTTGAACGGATCCTCACGCATTTCGATGCACTGGTGGAAAGCGGCCAGCATGAAGACCGCTGTCTCTATGACGAGCTCCGGATCCTGAGCCGGCAGCTGTCACGGAACATCCCGGAATCCACGGTCTATGCGGATTTCGCCCGGCGCATCAATCTGAAGCCCTACACCAAGCTCATCAGTCTCATCGAGCAGAACCGGAAAAACGGCTCCAAGAATCTCCGGGCCCTCCTGAGTCTGGAAATGGAGGACGCCTTCGAGCAGCGGAAAACCACCGCAAAACGACTCGGCGAGGAGGCCGGTACCCGACTTCTCCTGCCCCTGTTCCTGCAGCTCGGCATCGTCATGGCCATCGTGGTGGTGCCGGCCATGAGCTCCATGGCCTGATCCGCTTTGCCGTAGACGCTTCACATCCCTCTGATTCCTTTTTACCCGGGACAAAAATCTCTTTTGTCCCTCTGCACCCCTGAAGGAGGTACATTTATGCATCGCACACTCACCCATATCACACAGCGCTTTTTTCGTCCCCTGCGTCACTGCCGCTTAAGCCGCAGCGTACTGAAGCGCAGTGCCCTCGGCCGGAAGCTCTCTGACGAAAGCGGTATCGGCACCATCGAAATGGTGCTGCTTCTGGTGGTCCTCATTGCTCTGGTGCTCATTTTCAAGGAGCATATCAAGACCCTTCTGGATACCATCATGCTGAAGATCAACGAATCCGCCAAATCCGTATGGGACTGATGCAGGAGCCAAGACCCCGAGGCTCCGTCACCGTCTTTCTGGCACTCTCCTTTGCCCTGGTGGCGGCCCTGGTGCTGACCATTGCGGAAAGCGCCCGCAGCACCGCCCAGCGGCTGTATCTGCAGACCGCCCTGGACAGCAGCATGGAGTCCCTTTTCTCCCAGTTTCACCGCACGCTATGGGAGGACTACCGGATCTTCGGCCTGGAATACCGGACGGATGCGGATCTCCGCACCGAGCTCTGTGACTTCATGGCACCCTATCTTGAGGCCAAAAACCTCTTCCCTGCCCGGGTGCAGGCGGAAAATATCCAATTCAGCGAAAAGGCGGCGCTCACAGAGGATATTTATTTCGAAGAGGACGTGCTGGAATACATGCTCTACGGTGCCGTCGACAGCATCCTCCACTTCGCCGGCAACGAGGCGGATGCGCAAAGCCTCGGCACAGAGCTCAGCAGCATTTTTGACCGGAGCGAGGAATCTGCTGAGCTCATCGCCCTGCAAAAGGAATATCAGCTGGATTCCCGGGAGCTGACAGCAGTGGAAAAGGCCGTCAGCGCCGTGGCCTCCCGCTGCGAAAGCATTCGTTCTCTCCATGAATCTGCCGGCATTGCCCTGTCCCTGGAGGACGCCGGATCCTTCTATACGGCGAAGGCCCGCTTCTGTCAGGCGCTCAATAAACTGACGGAGGACGTTGCGGATTACAGCCGGAAGGCAGACCGCCTCGCCGAAAAGGTGGCCGCTCTCCGATCCGATTTTCAGCAGCGTGCCGATACACTCAGTGCTCTGGGCCGGGAGGCGGTGGACGCTGAATTAAGGGAATATGAAAGCTACGTTTCCGAAAGCGGCAGCGTCCGGCAGCAGCTTGAGGCCATGCCGGCACAGGCGGCTTCTGCTGCCGCCGCTGCAGATCAGCTCGAAACCGAGGTGGAGGAATTTGAAGAATGGCTCGCGGAGGCCATCGAGGAAGCAGAGGAGGACGAGGATGAAGACGATTATGATTTCTCCTATGAGATCACCCGCTTCTACCGGGGCGCCCGCAGTGACTGGAACAGCATTTCCTTCCCGCGCTTCACGGGAAGCACCAGTCAGATCAACGAGGAAAACAAGCGGATCCTGGAAAGCATCCGGGAGCTGGTAAACGGCAATCTCCTGAAGCTCCTGCTGCCGGACGGCGCCGTGCTCCCGGCAAAGACCACACTGTATGCCAATCCCTCCTTTGCGGCCGATTCCTCGGCAAATCCCGTCGAAACCCTGCTGCTCGGAGAATATGCCCTGAAGTTCTTCCATCATTATCATCAGAACGATCAGGCGGAGAATGCACTGCCGCCGAGCCAATCCACTGCCCTGGAGCTGGAATACCTTCTCTCCGGCAAGAGCAGCGACTATGACAATCTGTCCGCTGTGCTGGAAAAGCTTCTCGTCCTGCGGGAGGCCTCCAACCTGCTCTTCCTCTACACGAATGCGGAGAAGCGGCAGGAGGCCCGGGCCTTCGTCACCGCCATGCTCTGCGTCACCGCAAATCCCGTGCTGATCTCTGTCTTCACCTTCTTTGTCCTGGGCATCTGGGCCCTGGGACAGGCCATTGCGGATGTGCGCCTCCTCTTGCAGGACGGACGTGTTCCGCTGCTGCACAATAACGAAAGCTGGAGCATGGATCTCAGCGGTCTCCTGCAGCTGGGAAGGAGGCAGGGCATCAGCATGGGCGACAGCAAGGGCAGCGGCCTTTCCTACCGGGATTACCTCCGGGCCTTCCTTTACGGCGAGGGTCTGCTGCACCAGTCGGTGATCAACACCCGGATGCTGACCGCCATAGAGAGCGGCATCAACCGGGGCGGCACCCAGACCGCCGGCAGCTTCTCCATTGACCACTGCCTCTATGCCCTCGGCACGGAGCTCAGCAGTGAAGCCCGGCATGTGATGTTTGAGCAGGGCATTGTCCGGATGGCAGCCGGCAGCACCCCGGAGTCCGCCTATTCCTTCCCGGTCAGCAGCTACTACAAGTACCGTTCGAAAACGCAGTAAAGAAGGCTCTGCGCTGCAGCAAGCGGTGCCTTACAAGGAGGCAGTCCATGAAACAGTATCGGGCATCCCTGACGATCGAAGCGGCCCTCTCTCTTTCCCTCTTCATACTGGCGGTGGTGGTGCTGATGACACCGATCCTCATGCTGAACCAGCAGCAGAATGCCAGCTGGGTCATGGAGAAGAACGCCCGGACCCTGGCAAAGTACCGCTACCTCGAATATTACGCACAAAAATCCGGCACCGTAAAGCTGGATGCCGAGATGCTGCAGACGGCGGAGGAGGCCCTCAGCATCGCCGCCATGCTGCCGGAGCTTACCCAGCCCGGCATGACCCATCCGGACCTTTTGACGGAAAGCGAGCTGAGCGAGAACACAATCCGCTTCGTCCTGAACTATGATGCCGCCATGCCCTTTCCGGTTCTGGGCCTCCGGAGCCTTCCTCAGCAGGTGGTGGCGAGCCGCCGTCCCTGGATCGGTGCGCCCGGCAACCGCTGGGATAATGAAGGCAGCGGCGAGGATGAAGATGATCCGCTGGTCTACACCAGCGTCCAGCGGGAGAGCAGTGTCTTCCATCTCGATCCCGGCTGCAGCTACATTTCCCATGAATTTCACAGCGGCAGTGCCGCTTCGGTCAGTCAGCAGGAAAACAAATTCGGCCGGAAGTACAAGGTCTGCCAGAGCTGCTACCCCAGTCTGTCAAGTCCGACGGTTTACTACACGGAGGCCGGAAAATGCTACCACAGCTCCCCGCGCTGCCGGGCGCTCCAGAGCTATATCCAGGCCACTCATCGTTCCCAGGCCCTGGCCAACGGCCAGCATGCCTGCATCCGCTGCGGAGGTTCCTCATGAATATCCAAGTCCTGCATCAGATCAGCTGCCTTCTCTTCCTTCTCTTCTTCCTGCTCTGCGCCCTGCATGACAGCAGAACCCAAAGCATCCCCGCCGGTCTTTTCCGTCTCTTTCTCGGCATCGGGCTTCCGCTCTGGCTGCTGCGGCTCTCCGCCGCTGTCCGGCTTGCGGCGCCTGCCGCCCAGCTCAGCGAGCTGCTGCTTTCCTTCCTGCCGGGGCTCCTCCTGCTGCTTCTCTGTCGTCTGACAGGCAGTGCCATCGGCAGCGGCGACGGTCTCTTCCTCCTGATCGGCGGCTGCTACCTGTCTCTGACGGGACTCACGCTTCTGCTGCTCACCGGCATTATCCTGAGCGGACTCGCGGCTATCCTGCTGCTGAGTCTCGGCCGTTTTCGCCGCCGCAGCATGCGGAAATGCACCATTCCCTTCATTCCCTGCATGCTTCCCGGCCTCTGCCTTTTCGGCAGCCACATTCTTCCGTTTCTGCCAAAGGAGATCCTATGAACACTGTTGAAGCCAGCTACGTTTTCGGCATCACCTTCCTGGTGATTGCCTCCCTCATCAGCGGTACCATCAAGCTGCACCAGAAGATCACGGGCTACACAAGGGAAGCCATGGAAACCGAGTGGCAGAGCCATCAGAAGGAGGAAGAAAAAACGCAGTTCCGCCCGGAGGCCCTCTGCCGGGCCGCCACCCTTCTGGAAACCGACGAAGAAAAGGAAAGGAGCACACAATGAATGACGCACCGGAGATCAGCTTTGAACGCAGCCTGACCCGCAGTCTCATGCTGCTGCACCACTGCAGTCTGCCGGAGGACAGCTTTGAAAGCAAAATGCTGAAGCACACACAGATTCCCGGGACGCTGCCCCTGTCGGCCCGTTCCGATGCCGAGGATCCCATGCTGGTCTACGACATCACGAGTCTCATGTCCGTGGAAAGCCGTTATGAAAACCGCCGCATCGTCTGGCAGGATATCGCCGTTCTCATCGACAGCCTGTCCGGACTGCTGCGGCAGCTGGAAGCCTACCTGCTGCCCGAAAGCTACCTGTCTCTGGATCCTCGCACCCTCTTTCTGGATCCCGAAAAAAAGCTGTTGCTCTTTGCCCTGGCGCCCGATGCCTCCCCGGACTTTCAGAAATCCCTGACCCGGCTGCTGGCCTGGGTTCTGGAGCGCATCGACTACAGCTCCGACACCACCGTTGTACTGGCCTATCGGCTGCACAAGGAAAGCTGCAGGGAATACTGCAGCATCGCGGACCTGCAGAAGCTGGTGCGCATCCATGCAGAAAAGGCACGGCAGCAGCCCGCAGAGAAGCGGAATCAGACAGAGACATCCGTGGCTTCACCGCAGGACGTTCCCCAAAAAACGCCCGGGCTTTCGCCGGACGGCATCTTCCGCTACCGACCGCAGGGAGGTGACACAGCAGAAGCCGCCGACGCATTTTCCGCTGCCTCTGCCATGAACGCCCCCTCGTCTCCGGAAGATCCTGGGCGCTTCCTAAGCAAAGACGATGTTCAAACACAATCCGCAAATGCCTCTGCCCCGCTGCCCGGCCGTCCGACACCGCCGCCTGTTCTGGGCGATGACTGGGCCGAGGATACCGCTGACGCGCCGGACTATCGCTTCCCGGCCGCATCCCTGTCTGAGAGCGAAATCAACCCGGAGGAGTATGCCATCGACATGAATGACGCCGCCGACGGCAATGCCACCGGCAGTCTGCTCTCCTTCCTCCGTCTGAAAAAAAGACAGAAAAAAGAGAAGGGGACTTCGCTGAAATCGCAGCTTCGGACCAAGCGGTCTGAACACTCTCTCAGGACACGTCTCCTTCTCTGTCTTTTATTGATGCTGGCCATGCCAACTCTGGTTTTCCTTCTGAAGGGTCCCAGTATGTTTCGCCGTCTCCTGCCGGTGATCCTCATTCTGGAAGTCGGCATCGCCGTCCTCACGGCACTGGACTGCCTTATGCTCCGAATGCCCGAGGAGGAAGAAGCCTGACCTCTCTTCTGCATGACCCTGCTGAACGGCAGCGATGCCATGCGGAACCGCTGACTTATCTGATCAGGTCCTTCACCACCTCACCGCCGATGATGAGTCCGGCCACAGAAGGCACAAAAGCCACTGAACCCGGAATGTCCCGGCGCTCCGTGCACTTGTGCTTGGCGCCCGGCGGGCAGATGCAGTGGGTACGGCAGCTCTGGGACATGTCGTCCAGAGGCCGCATTGCTTTCTCCTTGGAATAGAGCACCTTCAGATGCTTTACGCCCCGCTTCTTCAGCTCCCGGCGCATAACACGGGCCAGCGGGCATACCGAGGTC